>JAWOAO010000475.1:0-10355 GCA_046498485.1 Marinobacter sp.
ATTACAGATTTATCCCGCTCGAACAGGCTGGTCATCTGATCCAGACTAAGCCACGCAGTTTCCTGGTCCAGCGCCACTTCCAGCTGCGCCTGGCCATCGCTTGTGCTGAAGATCCGTACCTGTTGTTCAGTCATGACATTTCCTTGTCGTTTCGTCCAAAAAGTAAAGTATAACGGATGTAAAGACACCCGCCAGGCCACATCTGAAACGGGGAAAGGCTAACATTACCGGAGTAAATCTGGGTAGCTGTTGCGGGCGGGCTCAGGGAGAAGCTGTATGGAATGTCGAGCGAATGCCAAAAGTTGCGGGGTTTAGAACGAGAAAAGCCCCTGAAGTCAGGGGCTTTTCTCGTTTAAGTTGGTGGAGACGGCGGGAATTGAACCCGCGTCCGCCAGCACTGTGCCTTGAGATCTACATGTTTATGTCCTTCTATTGATTTAACCTCAAGCGACCCGAAGGCCAGGGTGCAAGAGGCGAGTTCTTTAAATCTTAGCCGTTAGCCAGTGAACTCTGGATAACGGAGCATCCCGTAAGCGATGACGTCCTGAAATGTAGCTCTGGGCTACGGGCGACCCAGTCAGGACGACTAGCAGCTTACGCTGCTAGTGAGTAGTTTTCGTCGTTTGCGACTATTGCGTTGCAGCTTTGGATTAACGAGATTCGCTGCCATCTCGACATGCACCCAAGGGTTCGCCACCAGCGTCGAAGCCATGTCGTCCCCTTATGCCTTAGTATATGTGGCTGCATTGGCGAACTTCAAGGGTTCTTTTTCTGTGCGGTTTGTTGTTTGTACTTATCCCGCTCAGGACGCATGCCGTATATCGCTGTCCTGTTCCTCCGCCAGGGCGGCCTGGTACAGGGCCCGGAAGCTTTCCTGGAAGTATTGCATAACGGCTTTTGGCTCTGCGGGGATGCCCTTGTCTACGGTAATGCCGAACTGCACCGTACCGGCATAACTGAAAATGCTCATGCCAATGCCGATGTTGCCGCTTTGGGGCACCCAGAACATCGGCTGTATCAGCTTGCTGCCGGCCAGATAGACAGCGTAACGGGGCCCGGGCACGTTAGTGAGTACTGCCGAGGCTTTGTTGCTGAGCAGATCCAGCGCCCGTCGCTCGAGTACATCCGGGCCACGCCCGAACAGGTCAAGCAGACTGTAGGTTACCTGCGCCTGGTAGGAGCGCTTCAGCCGGTTCATGTTTTCCCGCACCTGGCGGAAGCACATGATCGGATCAAGCACTTCCACGGGCAGATTCACCAGAAGCATTCCGAAGTGGTTGCCCAGGGTTTCAATTGGTTGATCCAGGGGCCTCAGGTTGAAGGGCACCGCCACCCGGATGCCGCAGTCTGGGATCGGTTGTTGCTGTTCGGTGAAGTGGCGGGTCAGTGCGCCGGTGACGACGCATAACAGCACGTCGTTAACGGTTCCCCCGAGGATTGTGGCGCACTGTTTTACCTCGTCCAGCACCAACGGTTCGGCCCAGCCCACTTTCTTTCGTCCCACCAGTTGGCGTTTCAGGCTGGTGTCGGGTTCAGACGGCGCCAGCCCGAGTTTGATCAGGTCCATGGCAATGCCGCCGGCGGTGGTTGCCAGCTTGAGCGGGTAATTGGGCTCTGCCCGTACCGAGGTCAGAAACAGCCGGGCTTGTTGCCAGCCGGCCTGGCCGCTGTCGACCAGCCGGTGCAGAAAGCGCGAGGTGGTACCGCCTTGCGGTTTTACCGGTTTGCCCAGGCCGGCAATTTTTTCCAGCTTCGGTTCCGGCGAGGGGTCGGTGAGGGACAGCAGCACCCGCGCCAGTGAAATGCCATCTGCGATACAGTGATGAATTCGTATCAGCAGCGCGGCACCATCCTGGTAGTTGTCGATGTAATGCATTTGCCAGAGTGGTCGGCGGAAATCCAGTGAGGTGCTGTTGAGGTCGCTGGCCAGGGCCTGGAGTTCTTCCTTGCCGGCGTTGCCAGGCAGAGCGATGCGGTGCAGGTGGTTATCCAGATCAAACAGCGTGTCGTCTTGCCAGTAGGCCCGGTCTCCGGTGTCCACCACCCGCTGACGGAACTGGTGAAACTTCAGAAAGCGTTCTTCCAGTGTGCGTTTCAGCCGTTTGATGGATATCGGATGCTCGAGAATCAGCACCCCGGAAATCATCATCGGATTTTCCGGAGTCTCCATGCGCAGCCAGGATCGATCGACTGACGACATTGCCGTCCGTTTTGGTGACATAAACCCTCCCTTTGCGCGAGGCTCAGATATTGGCCTCGCGGACGATGCGCTGTTTCTGACGGTTCCAGTCCCGCTCTTTCTCGGTGGCACGCTTGTCGAACAGCTTTTTGCCTTTCACCAGAGCAATCTCGCACTTTACTTTGTTACCTTTCCAGTACAGCGCCAGTGGAATGCAGGTGTTGCCAGCCTGGTTGACCTTCTCAACGATCTTGGCAATTTCCTTGGCGTGCAGCAGCAGCTTGCGGGTACGCGTGGGGTCTGCAATGACGTGCGCAGATGCTGTGCTCAGCGGCGTAATGTGAGCGCCAAGCAGCCAGGCTTCGCCATTCTTGAGCAGCACGTAGGAGTCGACCAGCTGGGTCTTGCCGGCCCGCAGAGCTTTGACCTCCCAGCCGAGCAGCGCCAGGCCCGCCTCGAAGCGTTCGTCAATGTGATACTCATGCTTCGCCTTTTTGTTCAGGGCGATGGTGTTACCGCTTGCTTTATTCTTGCTCATGAATCCTGTCCGGAATCGGAAGACTGTGTATGCCGGCGGGATGTACGTTGGCCGGCAAAACCCGCATTGTAGCTCAGTACTGCCGGGCGGGTCACGATATCACCGATAGGCCGATGGTACAGGTCGTTCAGGCGTGGTGTGTTCGGCTACAATGAGGGGCCATTGATTGTCAGGGATCGGAATGCTGGGCAAGTATCATACATCGATCGGGTCGTTTACCCGAAAATCTACCTTTTTCTGGGCCTCATTGGGTGCAACCGTGGGCCTGGCCAATCTTTGGCAGTTTCCTTATCTGGCGAGCATCCACGGCGGCGGCCTGTTCATATTGCTCTATCTCGCTTGTCTGCTGCTGGTTACCCTGCCGCTGGTGGTGACAGAGGCGGTGCTGGGCCGGCATTCACGCCATGGTATTGTGCTCGCCATGGACCGGCTGGTAAAAGATGCTGGCGGTTCTGCCCTGTGGCGGCTGGCCGGGCCGCTCAGCATTATGGCGGCGTTTCTGGTGCTGTCATTCACCGCGGTGTTCGGCGGGATTGTGCTGGCTTACGTGTTTTTTGGTGCTATCGATCGTTTCGGTACTGCGACGCCGCTGTCGGCAACCGGCATTCTTTCCGATTTCGTTTCAAGTCCGGCGCGTTACCGGGAGTTCATGGCGTGGCACGCGTTTTTTCTGATACTGGTGGTCTGGGTATCCGCGCAGGGGGTAGTAAAAGGGCTTGAGCGATCACTGCGCATGCTGGTGCCCTGTACACTCCTGCTGCTGCTGGTGCTGTTTGTTCTGTCGGCCAGTCACGGTCGGCTCGACGCCGGCGTTGAGCGGATACTGGCGTTGCGGCCAGATGATGTCGGTTTTGACAGTATTCAGGCTGCTTTTTTTCACGCGTTTTATACCCTGGGTCTGGGGATGGGCGTGTGGGCCATCTTTGGTGCCTACAGTACCTCACACGCCCGGCTTAAACGTTCGGTACTTGCGGTGGTGCTGATGGATACCCTGGTCGCCATTATGGCCGGCCTGATGATGTTCTCGGTGGCACTGGAGGGCGCCAGTCTGGAAGGTCAGCGAGGGTTCGGTCTGTTGTTTGTCTCCTTGCCGGTGACCCTGGCGCAATTGCCATACAGTCAGGCGGTCATTACCGCCGTTTTCCTGTTGGTGGTGATGATCGTTTGGGCCACTGCCATTTCGCTGCTTGAGCCGGTGGTTGGCTGGTTTCGGGAATGGACGGGCGCGCCCAGAGGCTGGTCGTCGGTTATGGTCGGCGTCGCGGTCTGGGCGGCTGGGCTGGCGACCTTGCTATCGTTCAATCTTTGGGCTGATGTTCAGTTTGCCGGTGCCACGGTGTTCCGATGGCTGGAGCTGCTCACCGGGGGCATACTGATTCCTCTGGTGGCGATTCTGATTGCTACCTTTGCCGGCTGGCGCCTTACCAGGCGCTACGCGGCCAGTATCCTGGGCACCACGCCCGCGGCCATACGCAAAATCTGGTATTGGGTGATGCGTCTCGTGTTGCCGGTTGTGATTGCCTGGATCGGTCTGCAATACACGATGTTTTCGCTGTCGAATCTGTGTGACAACGGCAGCGCTGCGATCTGGTGTGGCCAGGAGGACGCTTCCGTGCCGGCGTTGCAAAAAGGCGCTCTGAGCGCCGAGCCTGTTGAAAACGTCCCTAATGGCGATGATATCCTTTAATATAGTGCGTAACCGGTTCTGTTGAATCGGCCCGATCCCATTGTTGTCAAGCGCAGGAATCCCGGTTTTCATGACCCATCAGATTGATAAGACCGCGCTGGTCATGCATTCGGCTGAACGCATGTTCCATCTGGTCAACGATATTGCCCGCTACCCTGAGTTTTTACCCTGGTGCGCCGGGGCTGAAGTGCATGAACAGACCGATGCAGAGATCATGGCATCGCTGGAAATCGCCAAGGGCGGCGTGCGCCACCGGCTGACCACCCGTAATCAGCTATTGATGCCGGAAACGATTGAAATGACTCTGGTAGACGGGCCGTTGAAGAACCTTCGGGGTCGCTGGCATTTCCGGGCACTGGATGATGAGGCCTGCAAGGTGATTCTCACCCTGGAGTTCGAGTTTGCCAGTTCGTTGTCCAGAATGACGTTCGGGCCGGTGTTCAATCAGGCGGCGACCACCATGGTGGATGCGTTTTGTCGTCGTGCCGATGAGCTCTATCATGGAGGGCTGGTGTGATGCGGGTAGAAGTAGCTTACGCGCGCCCGGACAAGCAGCAGATTGTTGAAATCCAGGTTCCCGAGAATACCACCGCGCTGGAAGCGGTTAAATTGTCCGGAATCACCGATATCTTTCCGGAGATCAACCCGGATGCGAGCGATATGGGGATCTTCGGGAAGGTTATCAAGGAGCCGGCCATGCACGAACTCCGGGAAGGCGATCGAGTGGAGCTGTACCGTCCGCTGAAGATCGATCCGAAGCAGGCCCGGGTCAACCGGGCCAAAAAGAAAGGCTGAGGCAAGGGTCAGTAGGCGGGTGTTTCGTCGAGTAATTGGGCCTCGTAATGACTGAACTCGTCACCGTCGTAATAAACAATGATGCGCTGCTTTTCGATGTCACCGCCCCGGCGCTGGAAGGTATACACGTAATATTCCCGGGATGGGTCCACCGGGTTGAGCACTAAGGGTGAGCCAATCACGGCGCGCACCTGAGTTCTCGGCATGCCTTCAGACAGGCTTTTCAGCTCTTCGTCAGTAACGATGTTACCCTGTTGAACATTGATTTTATAAACACCGGGGAACGCGCAACCGGCCAGAGATAAAATGCTAATAAGAACGATAGCTGTGAGCTTTTGCATCGCCGGGGGAAATCCTCTATCTTGAAATCGCCTGCACAGAGCAGGTGTGAAACGGGTTGTCCGTTGAACGGCGGCTCCATCATACCGGAAGCCTTAAGGCACACCAACGAGTGAATAGTAACATGCCATCTGAAAACGCCGAATTACGAAAGGTCGGTCTGAAAGTTACTCTGCCGAGAGTCAAGATCTTCAATATTCTGGAAAATGCCAAAGCGCATCACCTGAGCGCCGAGGATGTTTACAAGAAGTTGCTGGAGCAGGGTGATGATGTGGGTCTGGCAACCGTCTATCGGGTGCTGACTCAGTTTGAGGCTGCCGGACTGGTGCTTCGCCATAACTTTGAAGGTGGCCATGCAGTGTTCGAGATGGCCGGTGATGATCATCACGATCACATGGTCTGCACGCAGACCGGCAAGGTGGTCGAGTTTGTTGACGCGATCATTGAAGAGCGCCAACAGAAAATTGCCAAAGAACACGGCTACGAAATTGTTGATCACAGCCTGATTCTTTACGTAAAGCCTCTGAAGCCTGACAGCAAGTAAATTAAAAAAGGGGCCAGCAAAAACCGGCCCCAAAAGCTCTCTGAAGCGAGAGGGGTTCAGTGATGGGTCGCCTGACCCTTTACCACCATTTCCTGAGCATGGGCAATGGTGTGTTCGGTCATGTCTACGCCACCCAGCATTCTCGCCACCTCGCTGATTCTTCCCTGATCGTCCAGCGGCTCAATGCGTGAGTAAGTTGCATCCTGTTCGGTGAATTTGCTGACAAACAGATGTTGATGACACTGTGCCGCCACCTGGGGCAAATGAGTGACGCACAGTACCTGGCCACTGCTGCCCAGTGACCGCAGCAAACGGCCGACCACTTCTGCAGTGCCACCGCCAATGCCCACGTCAACTTCGTCGAATACCAGGGTTGGCGTGGTGGAGGTTTGTGCGACGACAACCTGAATGGCCAGGCTAATCCGGGACAGTTCACCCCCGGAGGCGACCTTTGCCAGCGGGCGAGCGGGTTGGCCGGGATTGGCGCTGACCAGAAATTCGATGTCTTCCATGCCGTGAGGTGCGGGTTCATCGTTGCTGTTGCGGCCCAGACGAGTAACAAACTGAACCGCAGGCATGCCCAGTTGTACCAGTTCCTGGGCGATGCGCTGGTCCAGTTCTGCCGCCGAATGTTCCCGTTTTGTGGTCAGCTGTTGAGCCAGTTCATTGAATTGTTCGCGCTGTTTGTCGAGCTCGGTTTCCAGCTGCTCCAGGCTGCCTTCGCCGCCATCCAGCTCCGCCAGTTCTCCGCTCAGGCGCTGATGCAGTTCCGGCAGTTGTTCGGGCGTGATGCGGTGCTTGCGGGCCATCTGATAAATAGCGCTCAGGCGCTCTTCTACTTCTGCCAGGCGGGCGGGATCGGCTTCATAATCCTCAACAAAGCGGCGCAGGTTGTCACCAGCTTCGGTAATCTGAATCTGCGCTTCGGTAAGCATCTGGAGGGTGTCTGCCAGTGCAGGCACATCCACCGATAGCTGCTCAAGTTGCTGCAGTGCCTGGCGGAGCAGGTCGGCCGCGTTGGTGTCATCTTCGGTGCACAGCAATGCTGCCTGGTGACTGCTGTGCAGCACCGCGTCGGCCTGGCTGAGCTGAGCCTGCTCTTGCTCCAGGGCCTCCTGTTCGCCGCTGTCCAGGGCCAGCCTGTCCAGTTCCTCCACCTGGTAGCGCAGCAGTTGTAATTTTGCCTCGGCTTCGTCGGCATTCTGGCGCCGTAAGTCCAGTTTTTGTCGTGTCTGATGCCAGTTTTTCCACGCGCTCCGCGTGCATTCTGCAAGGCTGTCGGCACCGGAGAACTCGTCCAGCAATTTGCGGTGGGTGTCTTTTTGCAGAAGTGACTGATGCTGATGCTGGCTGTGTATGTCCATCAGCTCGCCGCCAAGCTCCTTGAGCTGAGACAGCGGGCAGGGCCGGCCATTGATAAAGGCTTTTGATCGGCCGTCTTTGCTGATGGTTCGGCGCAGGATGCAGTCGTCTTTATCGTCGAGTTCGTGCTCTTCGAGCCACTGACGTGCCTCCGCAATGCGGGTGATATCAAAGCTGGCGGTGATGTCGGCACGCCTGGCTCCGTGGCGCACAGCTCCGGCATCGGCGCGACCGCCCATGGCCAGGCTGAGGGCGTCCAGCACGATGGATTTGCCGGCGCCGGTTTCTCCGGTCAGGGCTGTCATGCCCTTGCTGAAATGCAGGTCGACCCGCTCAGCAATGGCGTAATTGGATACCGTGAGTTGTAAGAGCATGCCGATCACCTCCGGTCAGAGCTGAAAAGTCTCTGAATGATTTCCTGGTACTGTGGTTTCATACAGTAGCTGTGAATATATACAGGGTTTTTGCTGTTTGCAAATCATCCGCTCCGGAAAAGCGCAAAGAATGCATTGTTCAAGGTTGAAACCTGACGGACGGGCCCCATATTCGTTCGCAAAGCCGTATTTTCCTGCCGTTTCAGGCGGGGCTCATTTAGCCGCAGGCCTCCGGGCCCTGGGAAAATCCATCAGGAGTTGTCATGAGTGCTGACGATAAGCGCAACGAACAGATAAATGAACACACAGCTGCAGCAGAAGCTGCGGCAGAGCAAGCCGGCGGCGCAGATCCGGCTGGTTCTGGTGAAAGTTCCGAGCTCGAGGCGCTGAGCTTCAAGCTGCAGGAATACCAGGATCAGGCACTGCGCGCCCAGGCTGAAATGCAGAACGTTCGCCGTCGTGCCGAGATTGACGTTGAGAAGGCGCACAAGTTTGCCGTCGAAAAGTTCGTCAAAGAGCTGCTGCCGGTCGCGGACAGTCTGGAAAAGGCTGTTGAGAGTGCCGAAGGGCAGGAGGATGCCGGCGAGCTGGTGGCGTCCATCCGTGAAGGCGTGGAAATGACGCTTAATCTGTTCATGAACAGTCTCAAGAAGTTCAACGTTGAACAGATGAATCCGGTGGGCGAGCCGTTTGATCCGGGCCAGCACGAAGCTATGTCGATGGTGCCGGCACCGAATGCCGAGCCGAACAGCGTGGTGGCGGTTGTGCAGAAAGGCTACCGGCTGAACGGTCGTGTGGTCCGGCCTGCCATGGTGGTGGTGGCAAAGGCTGAAGACGCACCAAAAATCGACGAGCAGGCTTGAAAAGCCAATTAAAGCGCCAATATAGCTTGTAACCAGCAAAATTCGGAGTGATCAGGCTCCGCAACAGCATTCAGAAAGAATTGGAGTGATTCAATGAGCAAAATTATTGGTATTGACCTGGGAACCACCAACTCCTGTGTGGCCATCATGGATGGCGACAAGGTCAGGGTTATTGAGAACGCCGAGGGTGATCGCACCACCCCGTCCATCGTTGCCTATACAGATGACGGTGAGATCCTGGTGGGTCAGTCAGCAAAGCGTCAGGCGGTGACTAACCCGCATAACACCCTTTACGCCATCAAGCGTCTGATCGGTCGTCGTTTTGAAGATGACGTGGTCCAGAAAGACATTAAAATGGTGCCGTACAAGATTGCCAAGGCAGACAATGGTGATGCCTGGGTGGAAGTGAAAGGTGACAAAATCGCACCGCCGCAGGTGGCTGCTGAAATTCTCAAGAAGATGAAGAAAACAGCCGAAGACTACCTGGGTGAGAAAGTAACCGAGGCCGTCATTACCGTTCCGGCGTATTTCAATGACAGCCAGCGCCAGGCCACCAAAGACGCCGGCAAGATTGCCGGCCTGGACGTGAAGCGCATCATCAACGAGCCGACCGCTGCTGCCCTGGCTTATGGCATGGACAAGAAAACCGGTGATCGCACCATCGCAGTGTACGACCTGGGTGGTGGTACCTTCGATCTGTCCATCATCGAAATCGCAGACGTGGACGGTGAGCACCAGTTCGAAGTGCTGGCCACGAACGGTGACACCTTCCTGGGTGGTGAAGACTTCGACCTGAAAATCATTGAATACCTGGCAGACCAGTTCAAGAAGGACAGTGGCATCGACCTGCGTGGCGATTCCCTGGCGATGCAGCGTCTGAAGGAAGCCGGTGAAAAAGCCAAAATCGAGCTGTCCAGCAGCCAGCAGACCGACGTTAACCTGCCTTACGTCACCGCGGATGCGTCTGGCCCCAAGCACATGAATGTCAAGCTGACCCGTGCCAAGCTGGAATCCCTGGTGGAAGAACTGGTTCAACGCAGCCTGGAGCCCTGTAAAGTGGCGCTGAAGGATGCCGGCATGAAGGCGTCTGAAATCGACGAGGTTATCCTGGTTGGCGGCCAGACTCGTATGCCGATGGTGCAGGAGAAGGTTAAAGAGTTCTTCGGCAAAGAAGCCCGTAAAGACGTTAACCCGGACGAAGCTGTGGCTGTAGGCGCCGCTATTCAGGCGGCTGTGCTCTCCGGTCATGTGAAAGACGTCCTGCTGCTGGACGTAACGCCGCTGACCCTGGGTATTGAAACCATGGGTGGCGTGGCAACACCGCTGATCGACAAGAACACCACGATTCCGACCAAGAAGTCGCAGACTTTCTCCACTGCGGATGACAATCAGACGGCAGTAACCATCCACGTGGTTCAGGGTGAGCGTAAGCAGGTGTCGCAGAACAAGTCGCTCGGGCGTTTCGATCTCGCCGACATTCCGCCGGCGCCGCGCGGTGTGCCGCAGATCGAAGTGACCTTCGACATCGACCCGGAACTGCGCGAACTCGTCGAGGACGTGGTGCTCAATCGTCGCGAGGACGCAACCGAGCGGCTGCTGGACGCCGCCGACAACTGCGTAGCCGTAGCCGGCTTCCCTCATGCTCTCCAGGGCTGAGAGCAGGACCGCCCTTCC
>JAWOAO010000490.1:0-5618 GCA_046498485.1 Marinobacter sp.
GCGCATAAATGTCAGTCTTCAGCGGCTACCAGAGAAACCCGTTCAACAATCACCGGCTGCAGTGGCACATCGTCCATGCCCTGTCTGCGCCCGGTCTGCATACCGGCAATGCGGTCGACAACACCCATGCCGTCGGTCACTTTACCGAAAACCGCATAACCGGCACCGCGAACACCGGTGTTCAAGAAGTCATTCTTTGCCACGTTGATAAAAAACTGTGACGTGGCCGAGTCGGGCGCACTGGTGCGGGCCATGGCAATGGTGCCACGCAGATTCGGCAAGGTAGCCACACCCTCATTGACGACAGGCGCTTTGGTGGGCTTGCGCGACATGTTCTCATCAAAGCCGCCGCCCTGAATCATAAAGCCGGCAATGACCCGGTGAAACACCGTGCCATCATAAAAACCCTCGTCAACGTAGGTCAGGAAGTTCTCGACGGTTTTGGGCGCAACGTCCGGGCGCAGTTGCAGTTCAAAGGCGCCTTCGGAGGTGACGAAACGGACTTTCGGTAATTCATCAGCCTGGGCCGTCGCGGGAAGAAGCAGCGCAGACACGATGGCAAACAGAACGAACATCACAATTGATGCGGGTTTTACGGAATTTGTCATTTCAGAAGCACTCGCAGTATCGGTTGTGGTCAGAAATCCTGAGCTAATCCGGACAGACTAAAAGAAACAAAGATCTTAACAGATCCGTGGGTAAACTGGTCAGGCGCTGGCGAGCATGGTTCGGTTCGAAACACTGGTTTGTTCGCCGGTGGCACCGTAAAGCTTTTGCTGCGCGGAAGCGCCACGGAATATGTCGGTCAACTTGCTCAGGCGCTTTTGCAGATGCCCGACCACGCGGCCATTGTTCTGGTTCAGGTCGTGACAAGCGCGCAGCCTTTGATCCGCGGCTTTCCATAACTGGTGCAGATCTTCTTCGCCACTGGCCCGAATAAACCGTGAAGGTTCTCCGGCGTCGGGGCGATAGCCCATGCTGACCAGTAGGCGGATTTTCTGTTTGGCGCGTTCCCGGACCTGGCCCAGGATGTCGTTTTTCTGAGCGGTGATGTCCTGCAGCGGGGTGATATCGGACGAGGACAGCAGCTGCTTTTCCTGAGAGAGCACATCCGCCAGCGTGTCTAACTGGCGGATGTCTTCTGAGAGAAGGGTCTTCAATTCATCGATTATGGTCATGGTTTACTCACCCAAAGATGCTTTTATCCATCTCAAGCATTTTCTGGGCCAGTTTCTCCGCATCAATCTTATAGCTGCCATCTTCCAGGGCGGAGCGGATCTGTTCGATGCGGTCGTCATCCATTTCCGGGTAATCACCCAGCTTCTGCTCCAGTTGTTTCAGGTCTTTGGCCTGATTACTGAGGCTGACGTTCTCGCCGCGAGCGGCAGGGCTCTGAGCCTTCGCCTGTTCGGCTGCCGGTGCCGGCGTAGTCTGATTGCCGGCTGGTTTGTCAGCCGTGGTACGGGTGGTGTTGACCTGGCCGGGGCCAATTCCATTTAAGTCAACTGACATAAAATTACCTGCTTGCCTGTGGCCATTGGTAGAGCAATGGCGGATTCGGGTTTATACCATTCTATCGGCAGCATTTAGCCAATCTTTAGGAAAAAAACGGAAATTTTTTGCCGACAGGAGACAACGTGCCGCTACATGGGGATTTCGACCCGACCGGGCGCGGTTACGGTTGCTCTGACGGTTCGTGACGATCGCAGATTTTCAATCATCACCTGCTCGCCAACGCTGGCACTGGCCAGGGCTTTGCCTCGTGAGCTGACTGAAAATACCGCGGATTTCGCCGTAATGATAACATGGTCGCCGCGTTCGATGGCATTGGGGGCCTCCAGCAGGTCTGGCGTGATGGGGGAGCCCGCGTTAACTGGCCGGCGCACGAGCATGCCGGTTATCTGCTCCGGATCCGTCAGGATGCCGCGCCGGCTGGCATTGATCTGAACCTGTTTTTCCTGCAACAGGGCAGCGCTCAGGCGTTCACCTCGAGCAAGAGGGCGAGCGGCCACAAGTGCCGGGCCGTAAACTTCAACGGAACTGGTCACGTACATACGCCACGGCCGGTCTCCGGAGCAGGACACCAGCACCGAGGGCGATGGGGTGTTCATCGGGTCAGTGGTAAACGTGGTTTCCAGAGCCTCGGCACAGGCCGCGAGGGTCAGTCGACTGTCGATGTTGCCAACGGTAAACCGCACGTCCAGGTTCTGGCTGGCCTGCTGTTCTGCCCAGGCTTCAATAAACCCGGCGGCGGCGTCACGAATCTGGCTCGATGTGGTCGCTGCGGAGACAGTGTTCAGCCCTGCGGTAAACAGGCAAATGGTCGCTAAAAAGAGGGTACGCATCTGCACGGCTTTGTCCTATGCTGTGTGTTGGATACTTTGGTGCGAATTCGCCTAAGGAAACGGCGATTGGGGCCGTTAAACCCCATGGGGGTTAAGTGCGGCAATGTTTTGGTCCCGATTCGCGAAAGCCAGTTCTTTCGCAGTGATTCAGCAAATTCCGTGCCGGTATTCGGTGCGCCAGGAGTAGATAGTTATGGCAGGGGTTTTGGACAGCGTTAATCAGCGTACGCAGTTGGTGGGTCAAAACCGGCTGGAGCTGTTATTGTTCCGTTTAAAAGGGCAGCAGTTATTTGGCATCAACGTCTTCAAGATTAAAGAGGTGCTGCAATGCCCGAAACTGTCTTCCATACCGAACAGTCGGGCTGTGGTCAGGGGGGTTTCACACATCCGGGGTGAGACCATCCCCATCATCGATTTGGGGATGGCTATCGGTATGTCAGGGCTTCCCGCGGAGCAGCTGGCCACGAGCTTTGTCATCATTACCGAGTACAACCGTAAAACCCAGGGATTTCTGGTGGCCGGCGTCGATCGCATCATGAATATGAACTGGGAAGATATCCTGCCACCGCCCAAAGGCGCGGGTAAGGATATGTACCTGACGGCGGTTACCAGAATCGAAGACAAACTGGTAGAAATCATAGATGTAGAAAAGGTTCTTGCAGAAGTTTCTCCGCTCAGGGAAGATGTTACTGAAGCGTTAGTAACACGCGGTGCCGAGCGCGCGCCCGGGAATCTTCCGATACTGGTTGTCGATGATTCGGCGGTTGCCCGTCGCCAGATTGAACGGTGCTTGACCGCCATCGGTATGGACGTCGTGACTCAGAACGACGGCAAGCGGGCACTTCAGTATCTCAAGGAGATCACCAAGGATGGCTCGAAAGCCGGGGACCATCTCTCACTGATTATCTCAGATGTGGAGATGCCGGAAATGGACGGTTACACCCTCGTCACCAGAATCAAAGAAGATCCAGCCCTGAACGGTATGTATGTCATGTTGCACACCTCGCTCAGTGGCGTTTTCAACAAGGCGATGGTTCAGAAAGTCGGTGCCGATGATTTCATGGCCAAATTCAGTCCCGATGAGCTTGCCGAACGGATAATGGAAATCATTGATCAGCAGTGATGCCTCGGTTAACAGACAAGCCCACAATAGAGATCCAATGAAAGCGGATATAACGCCTCAGGAATACGACGCCTTCAAGACCTTCCTGCAGGATGCCTGTGGCATTCTTCTGGGTGAAAACAAACAGTATCTGGTTAAAAGCCGGCTGCGCAGGATTCTTGAAGAAAACAGCCTGAACTCTCTCGGGGAGCTGCTGGAGCGCCTGAAGCGTTCTGGACGCGGCGGCCTGCGCGAGGTGGTTATTGATGCCATGACCACGAACGAAACACTGTGGTTTCGCGATAATCACCCGTTTCGGATTCTCCAGGAAAAGCTGTTGCCCGAGTTTGCTGAGCGGAGTGGGCTTCAGCCCCTGAAAATCTGGTCCGCCGCCTGCTCAACAGGCCAGGAGCCATACTCGGTCGGCATGGTGGTCGATGAGTTCCGGCGGACCCGGCCAGGCAAACTGCGTGATGTAAAAGTCACCGCAACCGATATTTCCAAAAGCGTTCTGGAAGTTGCCCGGCAGGGTGAATACGAGATGATCGCGATTGGCCGCGGGCTTTCTCCGGAGCGCCAGAAGCACTTTTTTGTGCCTTCGGCGAACGGCGGCTGGCAAATCAAGCCCCAGATCAAGGCGATGGTGGAGTTCAAAGAGCTCAATTTGCTGGAACGGTATATGCTCGGCAAATTCGACATCATCCTGTGCCGGAACGTATTGATCTATTTTTCCGCAGACCTGAAAAAAGACATCCTGACGCGCCTGCATGGGGCTCTCAATCCGGGTGGCTATCTTATTCTGGGGGCATCTGAATCACTGAATGGCCTGCCGGATCTCTACGAAATGGTGCAGTGTCACCCGGGCATTATCTACAGGAAGAAGTAAACCATGCCGCTGAATGTCTGGGTTCTGATCGCCGCCCAGGCGCTGGCCATGTGCACCGCGCCTTTTATCGTGTTTATCGGCTCTATCCAGGGTCGATTACTGGCTTCTGTTCCTGAATACGCCACGCTGCCCGTCGGGCTGGTGGTGGTCGGTACCGTGCTGGCCATCAAACCTGCCACCTGGCTGATGGAACGGGTAGGGCGCAAGCGGGTCATGCTTCTGGGTACGTTGGCGGGCGTTGCTGCTGGCTTGCTGGGGGCTTACGCTTCCTGGCAATCCTCATTTGCAATCCTGTGTTTTGCGGCTGTGGTGGGCGGCTTTGGTCTGGCGGTTGTACACCAGTACCGGTTTGCTGCGATGGAATCGGTGGCGCCGGAAATGGCCGGATCCGCGGCCGCACGTGTTTTGCTGGGGGGCCTGGTTGCTGCCTGGCTGGGCCCGGAAATTGCCGGGCTGGGTAGCGCAAAGTCGGAACAGTTTCCGTTTTTGTACAGCTGGGCAGGACTGGCGGTGGTGCAGGGCGTCGCCTTTGTGGTTCTGGCCATTGGCTACCGCGGCCGTGCAGAGCGGGTGTCAGAAGGCGCCCCTGGCGGTGGCCGACCATTAAAAGAAATTCTTGCCAACCCGCTGGTTTGGACGGCCATCAGTGGTGCCGCCATTGGCTATGCCGTCATGAGCTTCATCATGACGGCAACCCCCCTGAGCATGACGGAAATGGCCGGGCACGATTTTGATGACGCCAAACGGGTTATCCAGCTGCATATTATGGCCATGTATCTGCCCTCCCTTATATCCGGCTGGCTTACCCGGGTGATGGGCATTCCGTTGATGATGGCTGCCGGCCTGCTGGCCTATCTGGGCTGCATTGTTCTGGCCGCCAGCGGCATCAGCTTCCACCATTACCTGTGGGCCCTGTTGTTGCTCGGAATGGGCTGGAACTTTCTCTTCGTGGGGGGCACCACGCTGTTGCCTCAGGGCTATCGGCAGTCAGAGCGGTTTCGGGTGCAGGGTCTGAACGATATGATGGTGTTCGGTGCCCAGGCTACGGCAGCTTTGAGCGCAGGTGTCGTTCTTGCCTCAGTTGGCTGGGCGACACTGCTGTTGGTGGCGGTTCCGCTGCTGATTTTGCATGCCATTTTGATGTCGGTATGGCTTTTACATCCAAAAACAGTGACGGTTGAATAGGGTTGGCTTATGGATCAGCTCAATCTCAGGCATCTCTATTATTTCTGGGTGATCAGCCGTGAGGGATCCATCGCAAAAGCCAGTGAGCTACTGGAGCTCG
>JAWOAO010000074.1:0-11717 GCA_046498485.1 Marinobacter sp.
TGGGCCTCGACCGAAAGGCGGTCGAGGCGCAGCTCATCGTAGACAGCCTGATCGACAGGACCGCCCGCGCCCAGTGCAACACCCCGCTCCGTCAACAGCTGTCGGCCTAACCACAGCAAGTGCGCATAGATGTTGTGGGGCCCACTGTAAGACGGATTCTTCTGGTAGCGGATGGCCAGGTTTACCTCATCCGGCATACCCCAGTTCTCCATCAATTGCGCGGCAATCTGCTCGCGGGTGATGCCGAGCAGGTAATGCTCGATCACGCTGGAATCGATATGAGGGTTCACTTCCAGCGCCCGGCACACCAGTTTGAAGTGCGGAGGAAAAACCTGAGCCAGAACCAGATGGCCAAAGTTGTGTAACAACCCTGACAGATAGGCCAGACCAAACAGTGGCCGCTTGCCCCTGGGCATCATGCTGGCAAGGACGCCCGCTGACTGCGCCTGCCAGATGGCTTGCTGCCAGTAATCGACGTAGCCGTCGGGGTGGTCTTGCGGATGCTTCAGGGCGCGGCCGAGGGCCAGACCCATCGCCAGGTTCATCACCAGATCAAAGCCCAGCACCCGGGAGACCGCATCATGAACCGAACGCACCTGTCCTGCCGCAGCGTAGAAGGATGAGGAAGCCCAACTGACCACCTGAGCGGCCAGGCTGGGATCACTCTCGACAACATCCACCAGATCACCCATGACCGCGTTCGGGTTTACCCGAAGGTGAATGATGCGCTGGGCGGTTTCCGGCAGCGGCGGCAGCTCCAGGGTGTCTTCCAGGCGCTGTCGAATACGCAGCCCGGTGAACCTTTTGATGGCGGAATGCAACTGATCACGATCGGCGCCGTGATTGCTCAGGTTAACGAAGATGGAGCTGGTCTCTACCGCAAAGTCATAACGATGCGCTTTGGTGGTCAACTGAACAAAGTCTTCCACCGGCATGACAATCGCCAGCCTCTGCTCGGTCAGCTCCAGGGCCACAGAGTCCAGCTGATCGACGCGACGGTCCACCACGGTAGGCCAACCGGTTAACGAAGGCAGTGCCGGCAGCTCCTGCAATCCGGACCGCTGACGCACTCGCACTTGCTCACGGCGCTGCATCGTTCGCAAGTCGCGACCCAGGCACTTGTTCAAGGCCTCAAGGTCGAGCATATCGTCACGCCGGCAAATGGCCTGCAGGTTACCCGCGCTGTCGCTCAGCAACACCATCCTTAACAGGTGGTGCGCCTGAACCTGGCTCACGCTCCGCAACGACACACTGGCGACATTGTCGCCAAGAGCTTGTTGAACCACGACCGGCAGTTCCATAACCATCTCCGAATGAACGTTCGAAATCTATTGGGCGGCATTTCGCCGGTATTATCAAGGCAACCACAAAGAAATCGTGGCCCAGAGCACAGCCGGCGGCAAACCAGGCATGCCAGAGTCATACCTCACCGTAGCGACTGTTTTCTCCAAGCCAGCGGCGGATCAGGGCGTCGACTGCTTGTGGCTGCTTCATCAGCCCGGGCGCCATCTCCTTGACCGGCTCTATCCAGCCCTTGTCCCGTTCAAACTCGGCCAACCGGAACTGCATCAACCCGGTTTGACGGGTGCCCAACACCTCGCCAGGGCCACGAATTTCCAGATCCTTTTCGGCAATGAAGAAGCCGTCCTGACTGTCTCTCAGCGCCTGCAATCTGGCTTTGCCATTGTTGGACAGGGGTGGGTGGTACATCAACACACAAAAACTGGCTTGTTCGCCCCGGCCAACCCTGCCCCGCAACTGATGCAACTGCGCCAGACCAAGGCGCTCGGGATTTTCAATAATAATCAACGAGGCGTTGGGCACATCCACCCCCACCTCAATCACCGTGGTCGCCACCAGCAGGTCGAGTTCACCGGTCTTGAAGCGCGCCATCACATCGGCCTTTTCCGGGGCTTTCAGACGCCCGTGGATCAGGCCAATTTTCAGATCCGGCAGGCGTTCCGACAATTCCTGCGCGGTCACCTCTGCCGCCTGGCACTGCAAGACCTCGGATTCTTCGATCAAGGTGCACACCCAGTAAGCCTGCCGACCCGTCTGACAGGCGCCGCGCACACGCTCGACGATGTCGTCACGACGGCTATCGGGCAATACGATGGTTTCGATGGGCTTGCGCCCCGGGGGCAATTCGTCAATCACCGACGTATCCAGATCAGCGTAGGCACTCATGGCCAGGGTTCTGGGTATCGGCGTGGCTGTCATGATCAGCTGATGGGGTGCCAGGCTGCCGCCAACACCCTTTTCTCTGAGCGCCAGGCGCTGGTGCACGCCAAAGCGGTGCTGCTCGTCGACAATGACCAGGGCCAGGCGCTGGAACTGCACCTCGGCCTGAAACAGCGCGTGAGTGCCAATGGCCACTTGCGCGTCGCCTTCCGCCACGGCCGCCAGCACGGCTTGCCGGGCCTTGCCTTTGACCTTGCCCGACAACCAGGCCAGGTTTACGCCCAGCGGTTCCAGCCAGTCACAGAAGTTCCGGTAGTGTTGCTCCGCCAGAATCTCGGTTGGCGCCATCAGCGCCACCTGCGCCCCGGAACCCAGAGCCTGCAACGCGGCCAGTGCGGCCACCACGGTTTTGCCAGAACCCACATCGCCCTGCACCAGGCGCAACATCGGCACCGGCTGGCTGAGATCCTGGCGAATATCCTGCACCACGTGTTTTTGCGCACCGGTCAGGCGGAACGGCAGTTGCTCCAGGAAACGTTCCGGCAGATCGCCGGTTGGCAAGAGCGGCAGCGCTTGTCGTGCCTGGATTTGTTGGCGAACCCGCAACAGACTGAGCTGATGTGCCAGCAATTCTTCCATCACCAGGCGCTGCTGGGCCGGGTGCCGGCCCTCCACCAATAAAGAAACCGGTGAGCCAGCCGGTGGCAAATGCACCAGCTTTACCGCCTCGGAGATGCCGGGCAACTGGTAATCCGCCAGTAACTCCGGCGGCAACCAGTCCTTGATCGGAAAGCGCTCCAGGTAGCCCAGTGCCTGCTGGCACAAGCCTCGCACTCTCGGTTGCTGGATCCCCTCGGTCAGCGGGTACACCGGGGTCAGGGTCGCCTCACTGGCGGCCGGCATGGGCGGCGGATTGACCTGGTATTCCGGATGGTAGAACTCATAACCGGCCCGGCCCGGCCGCACCTCACCGAAGCAGCGGACTCTGGCGCCTTCCACCAGCTGGTTCTTTTGCGCCGCATTGAAGTGGAAAAACCGCATCACCAGAAAACCACTGTCATCCCGCAAGGTCACCTGCAGCGAGCGGCGGCGGCCCATGACCAGATCGGTTTTCATCACCTCGCCCTCAACCACGGCAACGTCGCCAATGCGCAGGCTGCCCATAGGCAACACACGGGTGCGGTCTTCGTACCGATAGGGAAGATGGAACAGGAGATCCTGTACCGAGTGGATGCCCAGCTTGGCGAGCGTCTCCGCGAGGGCGCTGCCTACGCCTTTAAGCTGGGTAACCGGGATGTCATCCAGTGCCGTCATAAGAGCCCTCAGGCGCGCTAGGCGACCACTGGCGTTTCAGTTTTGGCGCGCTCTATCACCCGACACTGGCTGGCGGCCAACGACAACACATCTATGGCTTTGGGCCGCGGGAAGGTGACTCGCCAGGCCAGGGCGACCGTCCGGAACGGCACCGGAGCCGCAAACGGACGCACCACCAGAATGTCTTCCTGGTATTTCATGTCCGTCGCAGCAGACAACGGCAATACCGTAATACCCAGGCCAGAGGCCACCATGTGCCGGATGGTTTCCAGCGAACTGCCCTCAGTCACCAGCTCGGGAGTGCCATGGTCAACACGCTTGGTGATGGCGTCGACCAGCGGCGGGCAGGATTCCAGCACCTGATCCCGGAAACAGTGCCCGGGGCCCAGCAACAGCAATTGCTCCTTCGACAACTCTTCCGGCGTAATCTGGCTGTTCTTTGCCAGCGCGTGATCCGCCGGCAGCAACACCACAAACGGTTCGTCGTAAAGCGGCAGGGTCACCACTTCCGGCTCCTCGAATGGCAGCGCAATGATGATGGCGTCCAGATCGGAATGCCGGAGCTTCTGGCGCAGGCTGGCGGTGTAGTTCTCTTCGATATACAGCGGCATTGCCGGCGCCGCACGCCGCAGTTGTGGCAGCAGATGCGGGAACAGATAGGGTCCGATGGTGTAGATGGCCCCCACTTTCAAAGGCGAGTTCAGCTGGTTTTTACCATCCTGGGCCAGGTCTTTGATGACGCCCACCTGATCCAGCACCCGCTGGGCCTGCTCAATGATCCGCTGACCCACTTCGGTGACGCGGATGTTGCTTTTGCTCCGTTCAAACAACGGGATGCCCAGCTCTTCTTCCAGCTTCTTGACCGCCACACTCAGGGTAGGCTGGCTGACGTGACAACGCTCGGCCGCACGGCCAAAATGCCTTTCCCGGGCAAGGGTAACGACGTATCGTAACTCGGTGAGTGTCATGGCGGGCTCCGGTCAATGGGTGCGGGTCGAAGTTTTACATACTTTATCAGCGAAAGCATAAGGATTGAAATTGTCTATGGCAATGACCGAACGCAAGCAAACTGCACGAATTCTGGTGGCTGGCTGCGGCAAGCTGGGTGGCGACATCGCGAAGGCCCTGTGCCATACCGGCGAGGTGTACGGCCTGCGCCGCAATCCAGACCAGGTACCGGAGGGCATAATCGGGCTTGGTGCCGATCTGACCGATCCTGCAACCCTGGACGGCAAGCTGCCGGGCCAGCTGGACATTGTGATCTATTGCCTGACACCGTCCAGTTATGACGAGCAGGGCTATCACAACGCCTATGTCGCCGGATTACAGAATCTACTCGACGCCATCGGTGACAAGCCACTGACCAGACTGATTTTTATCAGCAGCACCAGCGTTTACGCCCAGGACAATGACAGCTGGGTCGACGAAACCAGCCCGGCCGAACCAGACCGGTTTACCGGCCAGATCATTCTGCAGGGCGAGCAGACTGCCCTCAACAGCATCCATCCGGCCACCGTGGTGCGCTTCAGTGGCATTTACGGCCCGACCCGACGGCGCTTTCTGGAAGAAGTACTCGAGGGCCGCATGAATCCGCAGCCACCGGCACCCTTCAGCAACCGGATTCACGAGCAGGATGCGGCGCGCGTGGTAGCGTGGCTGAGCGAGCAGGCGCTGGCAGCCAAGGCGATTGAGACGCTGTACGTCGCCACTGATTGCGAGCCGGTCCGGCTGGACGACGTTGTGGCGTGGGTCCGGCAGCAACTGCCGTGCAAGGAACCGGTAGCGGGCGCCAGAAAAGGCGGACGGGCGGGGAGTAAGCGCTGCAGTAATCAGCGCTTGCGTGCCGGCGGCTTTGAGTTCCGGTACCCCGACTATCGTGCAGGGTACCGGGAGATGATCAGCCGTCTTAGCTGAGCACCATCACCGCTTCCATTTCTACCGGCACACCCTTCGGCAGGGCTGCCACACCAACGGCAGCTCGCGCCGGGTAAGGTTCCTGAAAGTAGGTCGCCATGATTTCGTTCACCGTGGCGAAATTGGCCAGGTCGGTCATGTAGATGTTCAGCTTGACGATATCCTTGAGTTCGCCACCAGAGGCTTCGCATACAGCCTTCAGGTTTTCGAACACCTGACGGGTTTTGGCGGCGAAATCACCCGGCACCACTTCCATGGTTTCCGGGTGCAGGGGAATCTGGCCAGACAGATACACGGTGTCTCCGGCTTTGACGGCCTGGGAGTAGGTACCGATCGCCTGCGGGGCGTTTTCGGTCTGGATAACAGATTTGTTGGTCATGGCGTGCAATTTCCTCTCGTCCAAAACAGCAATCGTCGCCCCTGGCCGCAGCACCTGTCAACTATACCAGTAGCTACTCAATGACGAACCCGGCTGATGTGGGTGACCGCCCGGATATTGCGCACCCGGCGCATGACCCTGGCCAGGTGCCTGCGACCATGCACGTGCACCACCAGGCTGACAATGCCAAATCTGGCATTCTGATCTTCCACGCCGATCCGCTCGATGTTGCCATCGGCCACCGCCACCGCTTTGGCCACTTCGGCGATGACGCCGCGCTGGCGCTCAAGCTCGACACGCAACTCAACCGAAAACTCATCGGTGATGTCTTTGGCCCATTTCAGATGGGTCAGGCTCGCGCGGCCTTCGTCGTTTTCCGGCAACCTTGCACAGGTATCCGAATGAATCACCATGCCATTACCGGAGTCCATAACACCCAGCACCGGATCCCCCGGGATGGGCTTGCAGCAGTTGGCAAACTTGACCAGCAGGCCTTCGGTGCCGCGGATGGTTACGGCGCCCTGCTGACCACCTTCAACGGTTTCCAGATTGGCTGGCACGTCCAGTGCTTCGTTGCCTGACACCAGCTGGCGCGCGACCAGATAGGCCATACGATTACCAAGACCAATATCACTGGTCAGGTCGTCAAAACTGTTCACCTGATTGTGAGTCACCACCAATTGTTTCTGGGCGTCACTGACATCGGAAAGCTTGGCGCCAAAGCCTTTCAGAGACTTCTTGAGCAGAGCACGCCCCAATTCTATGGATTCGGCCCGTTTACGGGTTTTCAGCACGTGGCGAATGCTGCTTCGAGCCTTGCCGGTAACCACAAAGCTGAGCCAGGCCGGGTTGGGTTTGGCACCAGGAGCGGTGATGACCTCCACGGTCTGACCGCTTTGCAGGGGCTGACTCAAAGACGCCAGGTTGCGGTTAATGCGACAGGCGACCGAGGCGTTGCCAATATCGGTATGAATGGCATAGGCGAAATCCACCGGAGTGGCACCTCTGGGCAGCTCCATGATGCGGCCCTTCGGGGTAAACACGTAGACTTCATCCGGGAACAGATCAACTTTTACATGCTCGATGAACTCCATGGAATCATCGGCGCGTTCCCGCATTTCCATCAGCCCTTCCACCCAACGGTCGACCCTGGACTGATTGATGTTGGTGACCCCGGGTTCTTCGTGTTTGTACATCCAGTGGGCCGCAATGCCATTGTTGGCAATGTGTTCCATTTCCTCGGTGCGGATCTGAATCTCGATGTTTACATGCATGCCGAACAGCGTGGTATGCAAAGACTGGTAGCCATTAGACTTGGGCATGGCAATGTAATCTTTGAACCGGCCGGGGAGTGGCTTGTAGAGACTGTGCACGGCGCCAAGAATACGGTAGCACTCGTCTTCGGTGTCAGTGATGATGCGGAAGGCATACACATCCATGATTTCATGGAAGGATTTCTGCTTGGACTTCATCTTGTTATAGATGGAGTTCAGGTGTTTTTCACGGCCCAGAATACGCCCCGGCAGGCCACGCTCTTCCAGTTTTTCCTGGAGCTTACTGCGAATGTCGTCAATGATTTCCCGGTGACTGCCCCGCAGTTGCTCCACCGCCTTGGAAATGTACTTGGAACGCATGGGATAGAGAGAACAAAACCCCAGGTCTTCCAGCTCGGTAGAGATAGCGTGCATGCCCAGCCGGTTAGCTATGGGCGCATAAATGTCGAGGGTTTCGGTGGCGATGCGCTGACGCTTTTCGTAGGGCATGGGGCCCAGGGTACGCATGTTATGCAAGCGGTCGGCCAGCTTGACCAGAATGACCCGGATGTCCTTGGCCATGGCCAGGGTCATTTTCTGGAAATTCTCGGCCTGGGCTTCAGCCCGGGAACGGAACTCAATCTGGGTCAGCTTGGAAACGCCATCCACCAGCTCCGCCACATCTTCGCCAAATTGCTCAGACAACGCATCCTTGGGAATGCCGGTATCTTCGATGACGTCGTGGAGCATGGCCGCCATCAGGCTTTGGTGGTCCAGCCGCAAGTCTGCCAGAATATGGGCGACGGCAAGGGGGTGGGAGATATAGCGGTCGCCGCTTTTGCGCATTTGCCCTTCGTGGGCCTGTTCGGCGTAATAGTAGGCCCTTCGCACCTGATTGATGCGATGGGTATCCAGATATGAGCTGAGCTCTTTGGCCAGCCCCTCGACCGTCACCTCTATTACCGACACCGCGCCTCCACCCTTTTCTCTGTACGTCAAAGACAAAAAAAGCCCGAATGCATCCATCCGGGCTTTTCCTTGTCCTTCCAGCAGGCTTATATAACTACACTATAAACTGCCGGGACAGATTTCAATGGTTCTTGAACACTTGCAGGTACTTATACGCACACCTGGCGTAGCTTTACTCGTCGAGGTCTTCTTTCAGAAGATCGCGACTGACCAGGCCGGCGGCAATTTCGCGCAGGGCGATCACCGTTGGCTTATCGTTCTCTTCCGGCACCATTGGCTCTGAACCCTTGGTGGCGATCTGGCGCGCGCGCTTGGTGGCCAGCATCACCAGCTGAAAGCGGTTATCAACGTGTTCCAGGCAATCTTCAACGGTAACTCGTGCCATTATTTTCCCCGACAAAAAGAATCACTGATTTAGCAGACCGCGTAGTTTACTGCCCCCGGCTCATTTTGTATACAGCCAAAGCCGCAATCACACACTGCCAGCCAGCCCCGCTAACAAACGGCTGTGCCGAACCTGCTGTGCTGACATCGCCAGCCTGCGGGAACGGACGATGGCCAGCAAATCCGCCAGCGCAACATCAAAGTCGTCATTAACGACCAGATAATCGAACTCCACGGCGTGGCGGCACTCCTCCTCGGCTTCGGACAACCGGCGCTCGACCACGTCCGGGGCGTCGGTGCCGCGGCCGACCAGGCGCTGGCGCAACGCTTCCGCAGACGGCGGCACAATAAAAATGCTGAGACACTCAGGAATCAGCCGGCGCACCTGCTCGGCGCCTTGCCAATCAATTTCCAGGATGACGTCCTGGCCCTTGGCCAGAGTGTCGCGCACCCACACCTGAGACGTGCCGTAATAGTTCCCGAAAACATCCGCGTGCTCCAGGAAATCGCCCCGACCGATCATGGCCTCAAACTCACTGCGATCGACAAAATGGTAGTTTACCCCATCCTGTTCGCCTTCTCGCATCGAGCGGGTGGTGTGCGACACCGACACGCCCAGCTGCGAATCCTGTCGAAGCATCTCCGACACAAGGCTGGTTTTACCTGCACCCGAGGGCGCGGAAATCACAAACAGGGTACCCTGCCCACCGGCCTGACTCATGGTTAACTGACTCCCGAGATTCGGTTTACGGCCGGCATTGGCGACCAGAAAGCGGCAAATTATACGGGGTTTAACGTATCCGCGCATCCCGGACGGTGCTCAACTGGTAGTATTGATAGAAATTAACCAGAACTGATGGACAAGCCGCATGAACAGACTCCTGATCATCATGGACCCCAAGCACAAACACCAGACCGCCCTGGGCCGCGGCCTTGAGCTGGCCCGGGCCACTGGCGCCGATCTGGAAGTGGTGGCGTTCGTGCATGAGTATCTGGATGTACTGCCGGCCGACCCGGCCGTTCAGGCCAACGCCAAAGAAGCGTTGCTTGCACACCGGCAGCAGTGGCTGGAGCAGATGCTGGCCTTGGCGGGTTGCGGCGACTTGAAAATCAATGCCCACACGGTCTGGGAGAAACACCTCCACCGGTGGATCAACGCCCGCTGTCAGCACGATGCCATCGACGCGGTGGTAAAAACCGGCAACCGGTCAGAAACCTTCCTTTATACCCCGACCGACTGGCACCTGGTGCGTGAGTGCCCGGTTCCGGTTATGCTGGTGGCCGCCAACAAGTGGGCCAAAGCCCATCCGATTCTGGCGGCGGTCGATCTGAGCTCAGACAAACCGGTCAAAAAAGCACTGAACAACCGCATTATTGATCAGGCCTGGCACCTGGCCAAAGCCATGGCTACAGACCTGCATCTGGTTCACGCCCTGCACACGTCTGTGGTACTGGCTGACCTCGACATCATCGACCCGGTCGCCCAGGCCCGCAAGCGCGAAGCATCGCTGAAACCAAACATCGAACATCTTTGTCACACTTGGCAGATCAAGCCGGAGCATGTCCACATCGTGTCTGGCCCGGCCCAAAAAGTTATCCCGAGCGTCGCCAACCAGATCAAGGCTGACATGGTGGTAATCGGCACTACCGGCAAAACCGGCTTGGCCGCCAAGGTGATCGGCAATACCGCAGAAAAAGTTCTGACACACTTGCGCACCGATCTGCTGGCGATCAAGCCTGCGGAGTAAGTCGACCTGACCCGCCGTTACTCCAGATTCTGCACCTGCTCGCGCATTTGCTCGATCAGCACCTTCAGATCCACCGCAGCGCAGGTTACTGCCGCATCAATGCTTTTGCTGCTGAGGGTGTTGGCTTCCCGGTTCAGTTCCTGCATCAGAAAATCCAGGCGGCGGCCGATGGCATCGTCGTTTTGCAGGGTTTCGGTCACTTCGCTGATGTGGGCATCGAGCCGGTCCAACTCCTCGGCGACATCGCTTTTCTGGGCCAGCATCACCATTTCCTGGACTACCCGGTCGGCATCCAGCTCTACTTTGGCCTTGGCAAAACGTTCTCGCAGGTTCTTTTCCTGCGCGGTCAGTATTTCCGGCATGCGCTCACGCACGTCAGCAATCAGCCGGCTCATGGTGGCCAGGCGATTCTCAAACAACGGGCGCAAACGCTCCCCCTCACGCTCCCGCACACTCACCAGCTCGGCCACGGTTTCGGCAAACAGGTTCGCCGCCGCTTCTTTCGCGCAACTGTAGTCTTTCTCTGGCACTGACAGCACGCCAGGCCAGCGCAGGATATCCAGTGCGCTGATGTGGGCCGGATTATCCAGCATACGATTAATGTGATTGGCGGCTTCGTTCACCGCCTTGGCCATCTGGTCGCTGATCTCGAAGCTTTGCACCTCGTTCTCCGCAGACTGCAGGCGCATGGACACATCGGCCTTGCCCCGCTTCAGGCCCTTGCGCAGCTCTTCCCGAAAGCGGTTTTCCAACTCCCGGAACGCCTCCGGCAAACGAAACGAGGGCTCCAGATAACGGTGATTCACCGTCCGGATCTCACAGGTCAGGGTTCCCCAGTCACCACGGGTATCCTTGCGGGCAAAAGCAGTCATGCTGCGGATCATATTGGCTCCAGTTCTGGTAAACAGATCTAACGAGTCTAACAGGCTATCTGCCCGGGCAGCGAACCCGAGCAAAGTTCAATGGCCACCGCCCCGCCCTGGCCTGGCTCCATGTTATACTCGCCGACCTTTCAAAGATTCCGCCCGGCACTGGCCCGGACATTTATAATCATTAACAGGACACATTATGCGACCAAGTGGCAGAACACCCGAGCAACCCAGAGACGTCCGCATTACCCGTCATTACACCCGTCACGCTGAGGGTTCTGTACTGGTAGAGTTCGGCGACACCAAGGTAATCTGCACCGCCTCGGTGGAAAACAAAGTACCGCCGTTCCTGCGCGGTGAAGGCAAAGGCTGGATTACCGCCGAATACGGCATGCTGCCCCGCTCCACCGGTAGCCGCATGGGCCGCGAAGCCGCCCGCGGCAAACAAGGCGGCCGCACCGTCGAAATCCAGCGCCTGATCGGCCGCTCACTGCGCGCCGCCGTTGATATGAAGACACTGGGCGAGCACAGCATCACCATCGACTGCGACGTCATCCAGGCCGACGGCGGCACCCGCACCGCTGCCATTACCGGTGGCTGCGTGGCGCTGGTGGATGCCCTGAACTTTCTGGTCAAAGAAGGCCGGCTGAAGAAGTCACCTTTGAAGCAGATGATTGCGGCGTTTTCGGTGGGTGTTTACAAAGGC
>JAWOAO010000126.1:0-4617 GCA_046498485.1 Marinobacter sp.
ATAACCTGTTCAAGGCAACCAACGCCAGCGGTGATCCGGCCGAAGGTGAGCCGGGCCTGGCCGGGCTGGGTAGTATCGAGCAGGGCACCGTGGAATCGTCCAACGTCTAAGTGGTGGAGGAGTTGGTGAACATGATTACCACCCAGCGCGCTTACGAGATGAACTCGAAAGTGGTTTCCACCACCGACAAGATGCTCCAGTTCATCACCAACAACATCGGGTAAGCCATGAACAACCTGCACCACACCTTTAAAACAGAACGGTTGGCCACCCTGGCACTGGTGGGTGTGCTGATGATTCTTCAGGGCTGCACCGCGATGAGTCGCTCCAGAGCGATGCCGGATGATCCGGCGTTTGCCCCGGTGCGGGCGCAGGCCATGATGCAGCGTGATATGGATTCCGGTGCCATCTTCCAGCCGGCCCGCAACTACAACCTGTATGGCGATACCAAGGCGCTGAACATTGGTGATGTGCTGACCGTGACGCTGCAGGAGTCAACCCGCGCCAGCAAGAATGCGGAAACCAGCATCACCAAGGATCAGGAGCTGAGCCTTGCGGAGCCCAACATCTTTGGCAAGAACAACATCGGGCTGAATGCCTCGGCCAATCTGGAGCGTGACTTCAGTGGCTCGGCCGAAGCGGATCAGAGTAACAGCCTGGCGGGCAGCATCACGGTAACCGTTATCGAAGTGTTGCCCAATGGCGTACTGCGTATCCGTGGTGAGAAGTGGTTGTCCCTCACCAATGGTGATGAATACATTCGCCTGACCGGCATGGTTCGGCCCCAGGATATTCAGCCGGATAACACGGTTGCCTCAAACCGGATAGCGGATGCGCGCTTTGCCTACGGCGGTACCGGTGACTTTGATCAAGCCAATCAAATGGGCTGGCTGGCCCGCTTCTTTAACAGTGAGTGGTGGCCGTTATGATGCGTAAACTGATGCTTGCGTTTGTTGTGCTGGCGGTATGTTCCACGCCCGCTATGGCGGATCGCCTGAAAGACATGGCCCAGGTAAAAGGGGTTCGAAACAACCAGTTGTTGGGCTACGGCCTGGTGGTTGGCCTGGACGGCACCGGCGATAGAGCGCCGTTCACGAACCAGACCTTCCGCAACATGATGAATCAGTTCGGCATTACCTTGCCGGAGGGCGTCAACCCGAACCTGGCGAACGTGGCTGCGGTCACCGTGAGCGCGACCTTGCCGCCGTTTGCCAAAGTCGGGCAGGGGCTGGACATTACGGTGTCGTCTATCGGTAATGCCGATAGCCTGCGCGGCGGCACGCTGCTGATGGTGCCGTTAAAAGGTGTCGACGGCCAGGTCTACGCGATGGCACAGGGCAGCATGGTGGTCGGTGGTTTCGGTGCCCAGGGCCAGGATGGTTCCCGGATTACTGTGAACGTGCCCAGCGTGGGCCGTATTCCTAACGGCGCGACCATTGAGCGGGAGGTGGAATCACCGTTCAGCCGTGGCGACACCATTACCTTTAATCTGATGCGCCCGGATTTCACCACCGCGCGCCGCGTGGTCGAGGCGATCAATGGTCATCTGGGGCCGGATATGGCCTATGCCCATGACGCCACGGCAATCTCCGTGCGGGCACCGCGTGATCCTTCACAACGGGTCAGCTTCCTGTCGCTGCTGGAGAACATCGAGGTCGAGCCGGCACAGGAATCTGCCAAAGTGGTCATTAACAGCCGCACTGGCACCATCGTGATCGGGCAGAACGTCAAGGTCAGTCCGGCGGCCGTTACCCATGGCAATCTCACCGTCACCATTCAGGAAAATCCAAACGTGGTGCAGCCCAACCCATTCGCCGCAGGCGAGACCGCGCTTGAGCAGAATAGCCAGATCGCGGTAACCGAAGATCCGGCCCGCATGTTCAAGTTCGGACCAGCGACCACCCTGAACGAAATTGTACAGGCGGTGAACCAGGTCGGTGCGGCCCCGGGTGATGTGATGGCGGTGCTTGAAGCACTGAAACAGGCAGGCGCGCTTCGCGCAGAACTGATTGTGATTTAGGTATTGGCCATGCAGGACAATCGCTTACAGCATGCACAGATTTATACCGATTTCAGCGGCCTCAACACCCTGAAAACCCAGGCCCGTTCTGACAAAGAAGCGGCTCTGGAGCAGGTAGCTCAGCAGTTTGAGAGTCTGTTCCTGGCCGAGATGCTGAAATCCATGCGTAAAGCCGGCGATGTCTTTGCGGAAGGCAACTACTTGAACAGCAACGAATCCGAGTTTTATCGCGATATGTTTGATAGTCAGGTGAGCCTGAGCATGGCCAATAGCAGCGGAACTGGCCTTGCTGAAGCCCTGGTGCGGCAGTTGAGCCGGGAGGTGCCGGGCATCAATGACCAGGGTGGCCGGATGGCGGGCCACAAGGCCAGTCTTGCGGATTATAACCGGAGTGTGCCGGCGATTTCCCGTAACTTGCCGGAGCAGATGAAAGCGGTTGAGGAAGTGGCCCGATCGGTCAATTCTGACAAGCCCGAAACCGTCAGCAGCGTGGCCGCCGAGTTGCCGCTGTCGTTCGAGTCCCCGGAGCAGTTTGTCAGCGAACTTATGCCATTTGCTCAGCGCATTGGCCAGGAAAGCGGCATAAACCCGCGCTTGATGGTGGCCCAGGCGGCGCTGGAAACCGGCTGGGGACGACACATGATCAATGGCGATGGCGATCAGCCCAGCTTTAACCTGTTCGGCATCAAGGCAGATACCCGTTGGGGCGGCGAAGCCGTGTCCATTACGACAACCGAATTCCGGGGTGGCGTGCCGATGAAAGAACGGGCGGACTTCCGGGCCTATCCGGATTATGAGGCCAGCTTCCGGGATTACGTAGACTTCCTGAACAGCAATCCCCGCTATCGCGACGTGCTTGCCTCGGCGGATGAACCTGAGGTGTTCGCAGACAAACTGCAGGAAGCGGGCTATGCAACCGATCCGGAATATGGCGCCAAGATACGCCGGATTATGAACAGAGATTCTCTAATGACGCTGTTACAAAACAGCGACGTGCCGAGGGAGTAACGCATCATGGCAGGGTTAATCGGTATCGGTTTAACCGGAGTGCTCAGTCATCAGACGGCGCTGAACACAACCGGTAATAACATTACCAACGCCAATACTCCGGGCTACAGCCGGCAGGACGTGCAGTTTGAAACCCAGGAAGGGCGGCGTACCGGTGCCGGCACCATTGGCAGCGGTGTGTCCATTTCGAACATCCGCCGGCTGGCCGACGAATATCTTACTCAGCAGGTAAGGGAAGACAGCACCCTGTTCGGCGAACAGAATGCGCTGAACTCAGAGCTGACACGCCTCGACAACCTGCTGGGCAGCGAAAGCACGGGCCTCAACAACGCGCTGAACAATTTCTTCTCAGCTCTGCAAAACGCCGCGGAAGACCCTACCTCATTGCCGCAACGTCAGTTGGTGTTGAGTGAGGCTCAACAAACGATCAATCGCTTTCAGGCACTTAATCAGGAGTTTATCCAGCAGCGGGAGTCAGTAAAGACCCAGTTGCAGCAGGGCGTGAAAGACGCCAACTCGCTGCTCAACAGCATTGCCGATCTGAACCTGGCGATTTCGGAATCTCCGGGTGTGGCCCAGGGCAACATGCCGCTTGAGTTACTGGATCAGCGTGATGAGAAGCTCAGGGAGCTCTCTGCGCTGGTTGGCATTCGTGTCAGTGAAACTGAAGGCAGTCAGGTAAATGTCTCACTGGCTAACGGTCTGTCTTTGGTCACTGGCGCCAACGCCGCACAATTTGCCACCCGGGAAAGTGCTGAAGACCCGACACGCCTGGAATTCACTCTGTCTATAAGCGGCAGAACCCTTCAGGTGGACGACCAGATAACGGGCGGCAAACTCGGTGGTTTGCGCAAGTTTGATGACCAAGCACTCAAGCCGGCATTCGATGAGTTGGGGCGGCTCGCCATTGCGCTTTCGGCCTCGATGAATCAGCAGCATGAAATTGGCATGGATCTCGAAGGCGAGCTGGGCGGCAACTTCTTTACCGACATCAACAGCGTTGGGCTGCAGCGCAGTCGTGTGGTGGCCAATGCCAATAACGCGGCGCCGAAGACCGCTCAGCTGGCGGTTGAAATTACGGACAGCAGCCAATTGCCGGCCGGTACCTGGACGCTGCAGTTCAGTGGTGATGGCAGGAATTTCGAACTGATTGATGCCGCCACCGGTAAAACGGTGAACCAGGGCCGCCTGCCAGACCCGGTGCAGTCTGAAATCAGCATGCCCGGCTTTACGATTCGGGTGGAAGGCGGACAGTTCAACGCCGGCGACAAGTTTCTGATTCAGCCCAGCCGGAACGGGGCAGAGAACATCGCTCTGAATGTGTTGCGGGAAGAAGATCTGGCCTTCGCCAGTCCGGTCAGAGCCAGCGCCAATGACGACAACCTGGGTACGGCACAAATCAATCAGGGCAAGATGCTGAATGTGCGTAATCCCGACACCAATGCCTTGTTGCCCGGTTTCGAGACCCGTGGCGAGCTGGCGAATGGGCCGTTGCGAATCGAATTCACCAATAACGGTACTGACATTACCTACGCCATCTTCGACGGTGACGATAATCCGGTGGGCCCGGCTGGTCAGCCTTACAACGC
>JAWOAO010000087.1:0-6405 GCA_046498485.1 Marinobacter sp.
ATCGACGAGGAACTGCATCGCCCGGGTGTCGTCCAATCTTCTGGAGATGTGAATCGCGGGCCTGCTGGGTGACCGCCACGGTGCAGGTCTTCCGGTTGACCCGGATTACCTTGCCCTGTTTTTGGTGGCTGCCTTCACCGAAATGCACAGGGTCACCAACCTGCCATTGCCGGAGTTGTTGCGCCGGACAGGGCAGCTCAAAGGCGGCTCCGGACAGTTCAATTCCGGTGTTGTCGGCCTGCTCACTCAGGTAGTGCCGGGTAGCGTCCGCAGCACCGCTGCTGTGTAACTGATCCAGTGCCACATAAAAATGCCGGTTGTGCACCGAGCCGTAATGGCGCTGTCCGGCGCTGTGCTGCAGCAGATGGGCAAATTCATGACAGCAGGTATGGGCCAGCAAATTCAGCACACTCAGCTCACCGCCGAAATAGCCCCGGCCACGAATTTCCCGGGCGGACAGCCATCCCTGAGCCGTCTCTGGCTGATGCTTGGCGGCAATCATCCGGGCGCCATAATTGATCAGGTGCTGCTTCCGGCGCGGATCGTACCGGTGATAAGTGGCCTGCCCGGAGCCCACCCGCACTACCAGGCCAGCGTTGCTGTTTTGCTGACGAACCCAGTCCTGCGCCGGTTGCCAGAGGATATTTCGGGTGGCCTGGCACATCAGGGCGCCAATCAGTTTACTGAAATGAAGTGAGTCGAACATGTGATCCCCATAGGCAAGGGAGCATGTTAGTCATGAAAGCTAGCAGGCTCAAACAAAAAACGGCCAGCCCGAAGGCCAGCCGTTCTCGTGCGAGCAACCCTGAAGCATCAGGCCTCGATCGGAGTGCGCCAGTCGTCAGCACCAGACGTGCCGGCAACGGCATGTTCCCAGGTTACCTTGCGGTAGGACAGGGAAGCGGTCACCAGCTGGGTGAAGTCGGCGCTGGCGGTGTCCTGGCAATGCGGCATGTTGCAGTTGATGTCGATGATGGTGGCATCTTCCAGGATGGTGGAGAAGAAATGCTCCTGCTTGCCTTCAACGGACGTGCGGTACCACTTGAGCTCTACCTTCGGCAGCATTTCGCCGGAAGCCAGGGCGTTGTACATCAGCGGGGTGGCTTTGTTCAGGGCTGAAGTGAACTTGAACGGCTTGTGCACGCGCTGGCCGGAAGGCTGGCCGGACTGGGGATCGGTCGGTACGGTGACAACGTGGCTGAATTCCTGAACCAGCACTTCGTCTTCGTGGCCTTCCACGTAGATGTTGCCGACGGAATCGGAGGTGAATGCACCTGCGGTGATGTTGCCCTGAGTTTTACCTTCGATGCTGATATAACAAGGTGTTGGCATTGTCTGCTCCATGACGTTTGAGTGAATGTTCGTCCCCGGGCTGTTGCCTGGACGCGGTTACTTGTTACAAAGGCCGTGCCAACTAATAAAACCATAATAAAAACAATTGGATATAGTTTATCGCGAGGGCTGCTCAGGAACGGTGAGCAAGGCCTTGCTTGGCGAGCGGGCGAGCTTTTGCTGGCTGGGCAATAACTTGCCCGGATCAGGGCCGGTAGGCGAACGACAGCGACGGCTGCGGCCACCGGGCTTTATACCGACTGCCATCGTTTAGTTGGAGCGGGCCAGTGCACCATCGTGATGGGTGGCGGGCAGAGTGCGCTTGGGTGCTGTGCGCACGTGGGTGGCGTACAGGGTGAGCCCGGTAAAGGACAGGCCGCCCACCAGGTTGCCCAGCACGGTCGGGATTTCGTTCCAGACGAAGTAGTCGAGGACGGAGAACTCGCCGCCCATCATCATGGCAAACGGAAACAGGAACATGTTGACGATGGAATGCTCAAAGCCCATGTAGAAGAACAGCATGATCGGCATCCACATGGCCAGCACCTTGCCCGGTACGGTGGTGGAAATCATCGCGCCCACCACGCCCATGGAGACCATCCAGTTGCACAGCATGCCGCGCAGGAAAATGGTGATCCAGCCGGCAGCCCCGTATTCGGCATAACCCAGGGTGCGCGCCTTGCCCACGCTGGCAATTGTATCGCCCACCGCGCCGGGGTCGGTGTTGAAGCCGTAGGTGAAGACAAAGGCCATGATCAGGGCGACGGTCAGGGCGCCGCCAAAGTTGCCCACAAACACCCAGCCCCAGTTGCGTAATATGCCCCTGGCATCAACCCCCGGACGTTTGTCCAGCAGGGCCAGTGGGGTCAGCATAAACACCCCGGTGAGCAGGTCGAAACCCATCAGGTAAAGCATGCAGAAGCCCACCGGGAACAGCATGGCGCCCACCAGCGGGCTGCCGGTCTGCACCGCCACGGTGATGGCAAATACTGCGGCCAGAGCCAGAATGGCGCCGGCCATAAAGGACCGGATCAGCACATCCCGGGTGGCCATGTAGATTTTTGATTCACCGGCGTCGACCATTTTGGTGACGAACTCCGAAGGCATGATGTAAGACATAGCGTTATCTCCTGGGCTTTTCCTGGCCGTCTTTCCGACCGGCGAAAAAAAACGGCATCGCTCACTGGCTGCCGATGCTTGGCAGGGGTGAGCAGACGCCGTCGTCTGAAACAAAGGTGAGTGTGGGCAGAAAATTCGATCTGCTGTTCGGAGATCAGCAGACTCTGTGCCAGTCTTGAAGATTTTCAAGAAAAGCGTTTTTATTCAGTAAGTAATATGCGATCAATGATCACAGGTAAGTGCGGCAGGACAAATCCGCTGCACCGGCCGAGTGCGATTTGCGCCTCGATGGTGCGGAGCTCAGCGCAGCTTGAACCGGACTGGCAGGGCGTAAGTAAAGGTCTGGCCGCGCATGGTGTCGGGTACCTCCGGCAGCGGCGCGGCCTGTGCCAGCATCTGCAACGCAGCGTCATTGAGCAGCTGATGGCCGGAACTGTTCCGCAGCGAGTGGCGGATCAGTGAGCCGTCGCGGGCGAACTCGAACACGATCACCGGAGCGCCTTGTTGGCCCAGTCGGCGGGCCCGTCGGGGGTAGTCATAGTATCGGGCCAGGTGGCGGCTGAGCTTGCTCAGGTAGTGGTCCACCTCAGCGACGGCACCGGCCGTTTGCAGGGGCACCGCATTCTGGTTTTCCTGAGCGTCGGCCCGGTCACCGGTGGGCTCAGCCGCTTCGGCCACGATGTGCGCGGTGGACTGCGGCCGGGGTTGCTCAACCGGGGTGGGCACGGGTTCGGGTTCGGGCTCTGCTATGGGCTCTGGCTTGGGTGTGGGTGTTGGCGGTGACTCCGGCTCCGGCTCGGCTGGGGCTTCCGGCTGTGCTATCGGTTCGGGAGCTTGGCGGCCCGCCAGGCGGATTTTGAGGGCCGGGGCCGAGTTGACCGCGCTGTCGCCCAGTGGGGCCGGCGCCAGGGGTTTGTCCGGGGCCGCCAACACCAGGGTGATTGCGGTAGCACAGACGGCCATGACCAGAAACACCGCTTTGGCGCCGGTCCGTGACGGGTTCAAGCTCCGGGCCCCGTCAGCAGCAGCACGTCGGTATAACCGCCCTCTTCGAGTAACCGCAACAGGCTTTCCAGATCCGCCATGGTCAGGGACCGGTCGGCGGCGATTTTCAGGGGTTGATGCCCATCCGGCCCCGGCAGCGCGGACAGCAAGTCTCCGGCATCCACGGTGCGCCCGGCAACCTGCCATTGGCCGTTGGCCGGCACCATCAGATCGGCTTCCGGCGAACGCTGCTGTTCCAACCTCGCACTGCCGGGCAGCTCCGGCAGAGGCTGCTCGGTCAACTGCCCGGCCACGATAAAGAACATCAGCAGCAGGAACACCAGATTGATCAGCGGCAGCAGCGCATCTTCAACGCGCTCCAGCAGGCCTTTGCCGGAAGTGGGCGGTGGTGGCACCAGTGCTGTCATAACCCGGCGGACGCGCTACGTTGCCAGTGGGGCTTGATGCCGGCACTGTCGAGCTCACTCAATGCCCGGGTGAAGTCGGCCAGGCTGGTGTCCGGTGTGGTGGTAAGACTGGCTGTGCGGACATTGGCTGCCTTGAGCGCCGGTAATAACTCATCAAGCGAATATCGGTCGTCCTGCCAACGGATCAGGCCGTTGGCCGTAACCTGAAGTGCTGGTAACGGCTCGCCCGTGACGCTGCGGCGTTCGCCGGTGTCGTTACCCAGCTCGAGATAATCCACCGGCAAAAGTCGGGTCGTCAGCATGAAGAACACCAGCAGGATGAACACCACGTCGATCAGAGGGGTAATCCGGATTGGCATGGGCCGATTGGGCCGGGGCTCAACCAGCTGCATGGGCAAAACGCGGGTTGTCGCCAACGGCGGGCTCTGGCAATGGCATGACATTGAACACGCTGACCAGGGTGCTGTTGATGGTCTTGTGAATCCGGCGCAGGCGGAACTCGATCCAGGCCGCCAGTGCAGCAAATGGAATGGCGACGACAAGGCCGGCTGCGGTGGTGGTCAGGGCTGCATAGATGCCGCCACTGAGCTGGCTGGCGTTGGCGCGGCCTTCAGTGGCAGCCATGGCACTGAAGGCTTCCATCATGCCCATCACGGTGCCGAGCAGACCCAGAAGCGGGGCCAGGGCGGCAATCACTTCGATGATCTTCAATGGTGCTTCAAAAGGTTCCAGTGAGCTTTGGGCGTCGCGTACCGCGGTTTCACGCACAGCCGCGGTATTGGGGTTGGACTGGCAGGCGGTCATGGTGTTGGTCAGCAAGTGCATCAGGGGATTGCTGCGCTGGAGTAGACCGGCCTTGTTTTGCGCCTGTTTAACCGGAGTATCCGCCGGCGAGTGCTGCCATTGCTCGACAAGCCTTTGCAGCGGCCGGGTAAACCGGGGCGCATAAAACGTTCCGAACAACATCAGGTAAATAAAGGTCACCACCCCGATCAGCGCGATGACAATCAATACAATCATCACGGGGCCGCCCATAGCAATCAGTTGGGCGAGCGGGCCATGCTCAGTGAGGGCCGGGAAAACGGCGTGGGTGGCGTTCATGCAAGTCGCTCAGCGAAGAAAAGTAGATCTAAATAATAACGATTATCACTAATATTGCAAGTCAGAATCTGCTCCCGACAGCGCCCCGACCTAACCTGGCCAGCCCGCCGACGCCGCGGCCTGCCACAACAGGCGCAAAGCCAGCAGGGTCAGCACCAGATTGAAGGCCAGGCCGAACCAGCGGTTAGTCATGGACTTCAACACGTGCAGTCCGGACCAGGTACCGGCGAAGCCGCAGGCAATCATGGCCAGAATGAACAGCAGCCAATCCGAAAACATAAAGCCGGCGATGCCAAACACCAACGCTTTGGGCGCGTGCTGCAGGGTCATGGCGGCAGCGAAGGTGGCGACGGTTTTGAAGCGATCCTGGTGCATCTGCTTGATAAAGGCCGCCACCAGCGGGCCGGTTGCGCCGACAAACAGGCTGATAAAACTGGTGACGGCGGAGGCGACAAAGATGCCCGCCGGGCCGAAGGAGGCTTTGGGCAGCTGCGGACCCCAACACAGATAAAGTACAAACAGCGCAATGGATAACTGCCAGAGGTGCGCCGGCAGATCCACCAATAACCAGGCGCCCAGGGCAGCGCCGACGATAACGCCGGGGGCGAAGGCAACAATGATGCGCCAGTCGATATGGCGCCAGGTCAGTGCCGCCCGCCCGGTATTGGAGCCGAGCTGGATCATGCCGTGCACCGGGATAATCGCCGCCGCCGGCATCCAGGTGGCCATCAGCACCAACAGCAACACTCCACCGCCGACGCCGAGTACCGCGGTCAGCATCGAAGTGATCACAGACGCCAGCAGCAGGAAAAGCGCGACGGCCGGGCTGAGGGCGTCCGGAAACAGGATCAGGTTCATGGAACTCACTTTGGCATTGGCGTAGGCTTTTGAGTTTGCGATTTATACCTGAAATGTCCAGGGGTATCTGGACAGAAAACAACAAGCAGGGTTACCGATGAAACAGTCCGAATACCTGAGTTACGACGCCATCGCGCTGGCTGATCTGATTCGCCGGGGCGATGTCAGTCAGCGGCAAGTGGTGGACGCGGCAATTGCACGCGCCAATCAGGTCAATGGCGCGCTGAATGCCATTTGCCAGCCCCAGTATTCCGAGGCTTTGAGCCAGACCGTACCGCCGGATGCGCCCTTTGCCGGGGTGCCGATGCTGCTCAAGGATCTGGCCCAGGAACAGGCCGGACAACCCTGCACGTTTGGCAGCCGTGCCTTGCGCCAGAATATCCCGGGCCGGGACTCAGAATTTGTCGAGCGTGCCCGCCGGGGCGGCCTGGTTTTCCTCGGGCGCACGGCAACGCCGGAGTTTGGCCTGAAAGCGGTAACCGAATCGGTGTTATGGGGCCCCAGTCGCAATCCCTGGAACACCGAGCTGACCCCGGGCGGCTCCAGCGGTGGTGCAGGCGCTGCCGTGGCCGCCGGTATTGTG
>JAWOAO010000118.1:0-3450 GCA_046498485.1 Marinobacter sp.
CCCGGTAACCGGTAAGGTAGCCCACCGTTGTTTCGTGCAGGGTAAGTTTCAGCACGCTGGCGCTGGAGGTTTCAGTCATCATCATCTCCGAGCAGTCCTTGCCAGGGGTTGTCGGCCACATGGCCGGTAGTCGGCTCCGCACTGGTGGTTAAGCCCTTTTTGCCGGCAAGAAACTCTTCAACCGCGCGAACTTTATCCTCTGGCACCAGCATCACCTGCATGTTCAGGCCTTTCGCCACCAGCTCCAGAGTATCCAGCTGAGGGTTGCCGCCTGACTCAAGCCGCTGATACTGCTGCCGGGGCATACCGACACGCATGACCATATCCTGCTGGCGCAGGCCGAGTGCTTTGCGGCGCTGTTTCAATTGCTGATGGATCTTGCTCATTCGCGGCTCACGTGCATCGTATACGTTTCATTTTTTAATTAATGAGCCATATTAGATGCTTTTCGTCTGATTGCAACCAGATTGGGGTCAGACCCCAAGACATTTCATGCCGCCAAATGTCCGGGGGTCTGACCCCAATTACAGTTGTTGGTGGGCCTGGTTGAGGTCGGCGATCAGGTCTTGGGCGTCTTCGAGGCCGACGGAGAGGCGCAGCATGCCGTCGCCGATGCCGCGCCGCAGGCGTTCTTCGCGGCTGAGGGCGTGGTGGCTGGTGGCGCTGGGTTGGCTGACCAGGCTTTCGACGCCACCCAGGCTGGTGGCCAGCAGGAAGACGTTCAGGTGGTCCGCCACCTTGGCGGCGGCTTGTTGGCCGCCTTCGACTTCGATGCTGAGCATGCCGCCAAAGCCGGTCATCTGCTTTTTGGCCAGTTCGTGGTCGGCGAATGAGGGCAGGCCCGGATAATGCACTCTGGAGACCTTGGGGTGCTGTTCCATGGCCTGGGCGACGGCCAGGGCATTGTCGTTATGCTGGCGGATTCTGACCGGCAGGGTGCGCAGGCTGCGCGACAGCAAGGCGGCGGTTTCCGGGGCGATCAATTGACCCAGATTCTTGCGCCAGCTGGCGACCGTTGTGGCGAGTTCGGTCGAAGTCATCAACGCACCGGCGGTCAGATCGCTGTGGCCACCCAGGTATTTGGTGGCGCTGTGCAGGACCATATCGGCGCCCAGATCAAGCGGCTTCTGGTTGATCGGGCTGGCAAAGGTGTTGTCGACGGCGACCAGGGCGCCCTGCCGGTGAGCGGTGGCGGCGATGGCCTGAAGGTCCAGAATCGCCAGGTTCGGGTTGGCCGGGGTTTCGAAGTACACCAGCTTGCCGGGCCTGTCGAGTTCTGCTTCCAGCTGTGCCAGTTGCTCTTTGAACAGAAAACGCACCGGAATGCCCAGGGCCTGGCAGTGGTTGAGCAGCAACTCCTGAGTGCCGCCGTACAGATCGCCCACGCAGACAATACCGTTGCGGCCGTGCGCCAGCAGGGTGGCCGAGATGGCCGCCATGCCAGAGGCAAAGGCCAGTGCGGCTTCGGCATTTTCCAGCCGGGCCAGGGCCATTTCCAGTTCCTGTATGGTCGGGTTGGTGCCCCAACGGGTATACAGGTTGCCCTGGGTGCGCCCCTCGATCACATCCAGCAACGCCTCGGTGTTTTCAAACCGGTAGGTGGTGGTGTTGTAAACCGGTGAATAGGGGCTGCCAAACGGGTCTTTGTGACCGCGATTGTGAATGATGCCGGTGGCCGGGCCTTGCTTGGCGGAGTCGCGCATGGGATTTCCTGTCGAGTCAGGCTTAACGGGTAACGCTGACCACCTTCAGGTGAATCGGCTTGCGGCCCTTCATCGGCCATTCAATGCTGTCGCCAATGCTCAGGCCCAGCATCGCCGCACCGGCCGGCGCCAGGATGGAGACCTTGTGGTCGGAATCGCCCACTTCGTGCGGGTACACCAGCATCATCTCGTGTTCTTTGTTGGCGTCTTCATCCAGAAAGCGGACCATCGAGTTCATGGTTACCACGCCGTCAGGCATCTCGCTCAGGGGCTTGAGGTCGGCACGGCTCAGTTCTTCTTCCAGACCGTCGGCGGCCTCAGATTTGTCAGCCATGCGCTCAAGCAGTGTGCTCAGGCGGTTGTAGTCTTCTTCTGCCACGGTAATTGAAGGTAATTCAGCCATAGGAATCTCCGGATAATTTTTTATGAAAGTGTTTGGTTCAAGCGCTGAATCCGGAAAGGTTTAAAGTGGATTCAGCGGAATCAGAGGCGGATAGCAGCCCTGCTGGTGCTTTTGGAAAAAGGCTGCAGTGCCAGAATAGAGGTGTGAGTGCCTGAATTCGTGTTATTCACGCTGGGTTCATCACGCGGAAGTAGATCATAAATTGGAATCTACCCGCTGTGTCTGAAAAGCGCAACGTGCATTTCAGGCCCGGCCGGTTTTTACGGATAGCCGGGCCCAATAGCGCGAAGGGATTACTCTGGCAGGCAGTTGGCGACCGCGTCGGCAATGCTGAGCTGGAAGTTAATGTAGCCCCGGGCGTTGCTTTCGATGTCGGTGGCCAGCGGGTCCCAGGTATTGAAGGTTACGTCCAGTCCTTCAGTAATCGAGCGCCACCACTGCTGGTTGAACTGCGGCTCGGTGAGCAGGCACGGCTGGTTGGCCTGCTGCAGTTTTTGCTGCACCTCGGCGATGTGGCGGGCACCGGGAGACAGCTCAGGGTTGAGTGTGAGTACCCCGTCCAGCTTCAGGCCGTAGTGATCGGCAAACGGCTGGAAGGCGCTGTGATAGGCAAACAGGCTGATGTTGCCAGCAGTGGCAAGCCGGCCCCGGATGGTTTTTTCGGCGTCGCTCAGCTCGGCTTCAAAACGGGCCAGGTTGGCATCCAGTTCGGCCTTGTCCACAGCATCCAGGGTGAGCAGGCGGGCGTGGATATCTCGCACCATCTGCAACGCCAGGGCTGGGTCTACCCAGATGTGGGGGTCATCGCCTTCGCCATGTTCGTGGTGGTCGTGATCTGAGTGATGGCCGTGCTCATCGTCATCCTGAGTATCCGGAACCTCGGTAAAGGCGACCGAACGGTCGGCAAATTCTCTATTGGTGAGCAGGCGGTTCAGAAAAGTTTCCATCTCTGGTCCGACCCAGAAAATCACATCGGCCTGTTCCAGCGCCCGGCGCTGGGATGGCTTCATGGTGTAATTGTGCGGACTTGAGCCGGGTGGCACCAGAGTCGATACGTTGGTGTTATCGCCGGCAACGGCTTTGACCAACAGCGCTACAGGCTTGATGGAGGCGACGACATTGGCGGCGGAAACCGGGGCTGTTGCGACAAGGGCACTCAGCCCGAAAGCCAGGGCGGCAGTTTTGATTGGCATGATGGCGGTGGATCCTGAAATAAAATATCCTCCACGAAGCCGGACTGAACATTATTATTCTTTATTTGTTGAATAATAACCTGTCTGTTGCAGGCTAAATTAATTTATATGACAATATTGCTGTTTATAATGTTCGGGATCAACCTGAATT
>JAWOAO010000268.1:0-5569 GCA_046498485.1 Marinobacter sp.
TTTCGCCGATGCCATAGGTGATGATGTCATCTGCGTTATCGTTTTGGATATGCCGCCGCTCGTTTTGGTGGCGGCATCACCCGGCCCCAGCATCTTTCGTATTCGGCCGGCAACGGCCTGCAACAACAAATCTCCTACGTGATGGCCCAGGGAGTCGTTGATTGATTTGAAGCGATCAAGATCAATGAACAGCAGCGCGGAAAGGCTGCGCTTGCGCCGCTGTTCGGCCAGGGTATTGGGGGCCACCTCCAGAAATTGTCGCCGATTGAACAGACCACTCAGGTGATCAACCGTTGCCGCCCGGCTACTGCGCGCGTGCTCGCCCTCCAGGCGCTTGATCAGTTCTTGGTTCTTGCGTTCCGACAGCTGCAGTGCGCGCAGTACCTTCTGCTGCTGCTTCAAGCCACGAGCCAGCCAGAAAACGATGCCCGCCACCACCAGAGTCATCAGAATATTGATAACCAGCTGCTTGTTCTGATTACTTCGAAGGGGCCCCAGAATTTCGCTATACGGCTCGCTCACGCTGACCGTGAAGCCATGGGCAGGGCGGGTGACGAACACCGTTTGATAGGTTTGCTCGTTGACTTCGAAAACAGCCTGGCCACTGCTAACCCGGCCGTTCATTGCCGGTCTTATCCTGGGCACCGGCGTGCCTCCAACAATAACGCCGCTGGTATCGGCCCGCATCCACTCCCGGCCATCGGCATCCAGCACCTGAATAAAGCCTTTGTCCCCAAGTTCGATGTGTTGAATCAGTCCGGCAAGGTAACCGACATCCAGTTCGATCAGGATGACGCTATCTTCATCATCAATGCTGTGCAGGCCCGTTGGCACAAAGAAAGGCAGCCTCCAGCTGGGCTCACCGAGTGGCGCCGGCGAAGCCGCACCCTTCAACGGCAGCATGGGTGCCGCGCCATAACGGCGAACGTGTTCAGCAAACTGATCCAGCCAGGCTGCAAGCTTCGGGTGAGTCGAGCCGGGGTGGCTGGCATAACGCAAGGCACCGGCCGCGCTATACAGGCTCAATCGGTTAAACACGGGATCATCCGCCAGCAGGGTCAGCAGGCGATCAAAGTTTGAGTCGTCATAATCCTGCCCATCGTCGATCAGGCTGGCCATGGCTCGGGCCCGGTCGGTCATTTGTTTGAGACTTTCGGAGACAATCAGAGCGAGATTCCGGTGCTCGGCCTGCCGTGCCGCCAGCGTGTCAGAGCGGGCGCTGCTCAGGTTAAACACAAAAAGTGCCCAGATAAAAACCACGGTCAGAGCCCCAAGCGCCAGCATGGAGATCTGAACAGGACTCAATGACGAGGCAGGCTTGAACGGCATCGAACATCACTCCGGTGGATTGGCTTTGGTCCAGGTATCAGTAGCCTTTCCGTTGGCAGTGATCGTGTTTCCGAACTGATGAGCAAACAGAAAGAGTCGGCCTATCGTGCCGGCAACGCTATCAATGGGTTATGACAGTTCTATGACAGCGTGCAAGGTCATGAACCTGTTTTCTCTTTGACATTAAACGGTCATAAAAGAGGTGTAATCATGCGGTTCATTTAAACGGAGCAGCAGTCATGTCCGATCAATCGTCCCTTCTGGTAGAAAAGCTCTGGCGGTTAAAACGCCGTATCGACAAGGGCCAGTGCCCGGGCGTCGACTTTGTTCACCTCAACGTGCTGCTCAGAGAACCGGCCTACCGTGCCGATGTTCTCAAACGCGTCGAAGCCAATGGCACTCCGGAGCTGCAGGCGCTGGCACGGGAAATCATTGCCAGTGATGCGGGCCAACCGCTGATGTCAAAATCCTCGACTGAGACCTTGACGGACACGACCGAGACGTCGGGTAAAAACAGCAACTGGTTTAGCCGAAACCTGCTGGTCGTGATGCCGGTAGTGGGGGTTGTGGTGGCCGCGATCGCCGGTTTTACCACCTTCGAAAACAGGGCGATCCGGATCAGCGACAACATTGTCTCGAACACGGTCTGGGAAACCGGCCGCCGCTACATTCTGGACGACATCGTTTATGTGGAAAACGCAACGCTCACCATCCAGCCCGGTGTAACCATCGAGGGCAACCGCGGCTCTGCCCTGATCGTCACCAAAGACGGTCAGCTGTTTGCCCGGGGCACACAGGATCAACCCGTGGTGTTCACCAGCTATCAGCCTCTGGAGCAAAGGGCCGCGGGCGACTGGGGTGGCGTGGTCATGCTCGGCAAGGCGCCGGTCAACCAGCCGGATGCCCATATTGAGGGTGTGCCAAAAGATGACTTGAGAGGCCGGTTTGGCGGCACGGACAGCCGCAACAGCTGCGGCGTTGTGCAATACACCCGCATCGAGTTCGCCGGCTTTGAAGTTTACAAAAACAACGAGCTGAACGGCCTGACACTGGGCGGTTGTGGCTCTGACACCATCATCAATCATGTGCAGGTGCACCGGGCACTGGACGATGGCATCGAGATGTTTGGCGGTACCGTCGATCTCAAGAACATTCTTGTCACCGGTGCCGCAGACGACAGTATTGACTGGGACTGGGGCTGGACCGGCAACGTTCAATTCGCCATCGTGCAACAGTATGGCGATGTCGGCGATAACGGCTTTGAAGGCGACAATAACGGCAACGACCACAATGCCCTGCCCAGATCCGAGCCCAGTTTCTACAATGTGACCATGTATGGCAGCGGCCGCTCCGCCAAACAACATCGTGCCATCCTGTTGCGCGAAGGCTCCGCTGGTCACTTCCACAATATGATCATCGACAGCTACGCCATCGAAGCGCTGGATACCCGGGACGAAGTCACCTCACTGGTGGCGATGGGCAAGCTGACCTTCAGTCACAACTTATTGGCCAACATCGGGGGCCTGGGCAATCAGGTGATACAAGAGGAAGCGGAAGATGACGATTTCGGCTTCCGGGAAGGGGCATGGCTGCTTGATGCCCGCAACCACAACAGCACCCTGACGGAAACCAGCCTGCACCCGACCGCCAACAGCACAACCTCACCGCACTTCCAGTCGCGCGCCCTGGTGCGAAACAACGCCGCCAAACGACCTCCGAAAAGCGAGTTCTTTGACGAATCCGCCGACTATCTGGGCGCAATCAACCCCCGCGCCAGCAGCACCTGGCTGGACGGCTGGACGGCGTTTCCTGAGGCTTGACCGATAAAACCTCTGTTCTCACGCCGGCCATTGGCCGGCGTGCCGTCCTGTCTATCAAGCCTATCCCCGCCGAAACGCCACTGCCATATCTTTGATAAGTTTGCTAATGTCCCGGTGTATCGCGGTCGAGAAGCTGGCCGATCCGGCTACGTACAGCAGCGAAAAGGGGTATTTTGATGAATGATGCGATTGCCCGACTACGTCAATTTCGGGATGACAGAGACTGGAAACAATTTCACAACCCCAAGGATCTATCGTTAGCCCTGAGTATTGAGGCAGCGGAGCTGCTGGAACTTTTCCTGTGGAAATCACCGGAACAGGCCGATGTAAACAGGGTAAAAGAAGAGCTGGCAGATGTCTTTGCCTACGCCTTGCTACTGGCAGACAGCTATGACCTGGATGTTGAAAAGATCGTGCTCGACAAAATTGCGATGAATGAAAAGAAATACCCCGTAAGCAAAGCAAAGGGCACAGCCAAAAAGTACACCGATCTGTGAGTCATTCACCGATGGTTGACGTGCAACGCTACCCCTTCAGCCGGGAAGCCTTGGACGACTTGCGCGATAATGCTTTCGCTTCAGGTAGCTGGCCTTTGGTGTATGTTCTCAGCGACGAAACGCATCTACGCGCCTACATTGGCGAAACCACAGACACGCTTACCCGCATCAGCACCCATCTCAAGCACAACGAGAAGCAGTTACTTACCGCCGTTCATTTGATCACCAGCGAATATTTCAACAAATCCGCCACGCTGGATGTCGAATCGATGCTGATCAAGTACATGGCTGCCGATGGCAAATACACCCTGCTGAACGGCAATCTCGGACTGGCGGATCACAATTATTACCAGCGGGACGCACTCTACGATGAGGTGTTTCGGGAAGTCTGGAATCGATTGATTGCCCGCGGTGTGGTTTCCCGCACCCTCGACCACCTCGATAATTCCGACGTGTTCAAGTACTCCCCCTACAAGTCCCTGTCCTTTGACCAGCGCCAGGGCCTGCTCACCATCATGCACGAGTTGCTGAACCCCGGTGTGAAAAACGTTGTGGTGGAAGGCGGGGCCGGAACAGGTAAATCCGTACTGGCGATATTCCTGTTCAAACTGCTCAACTCGGAAGACCACCGGATTGATCTGCGAGAATTCTCCGACGAGGAGGCCGAGATTCAGTCTGTTCTGACTGCGCTCAAGCAGGCCCTGCCAAAGCCCAGAATGGCGCTGGTGGTGCCAATGACATCGTTCCGGAACACTTTAAAAAAGGCCTTCAAACACGTCTCCGGCCTCAGCCCCAGCATGGTGATCAGTCCGTCCGAACTCTCCCGACAGCACTACGATATCGTGCTGGTGGACGAGTCCCACCGGTTGCGCAAACGGAAGAACCTGGGCGCCTACTTCGGCAGCTTTGACAAGGCCTGTGTTGCGCTGGGCATGGATCAGCACAGCTGCAGCGAAGTGGACTGGGTGAGCCAGCAGGCCGGCAAGGCCATTTTCTTTTATGATCAGGGGCAATCCATCAAACCCTCGGACGCCGATGTTGAGGTTTTCCAGAGACTCAAATCGGCGCCAGGCTCGGTGACTCACCGATTGCTTTCCCAGTTTCGTGTCAAGGCAGGGCAGCCTTATGTCGAGTTTATCGACAACCTGCTCAATGGCCGCCTGGGCAGTGAGGACGTGTTTACCGCCAAAAACTATGAATTTGAAGTGTTCGACTCACTCAGTGATATGGTTGACACCATCCACGACAAAGAACGACAGATCGGGCTATCCAGGCTTATCGCCGGCTATGCCTGGCCCTGGGCCTCCAAGAAAGATGGTACGGCCTATGACATTGTCATCGGCGACGTTCAGCTACGCTGGAATAGCACCAACAACGACTGGATCAACAAGAAAAACTCACACAAGGAAGTCGGCTGCATTCATACCACTCAGGGTTACGACCTGAACTATGCCGGCATTATCTTTGGTGAAGAGATCCGGTATGACCGGGAAAGTCAGTCCATTGTGATCGAAAAGGGCAACTACCATGACCGCACCGGCGGCCAGGGTATCAAAGACCCCGCTGAACTGAAGCAGTACATCATCAATATCTACCGAACCATCATGCTCCGAGGCATCCGCGGGACCTTTGTGTATGCCTGTGATGAAGCGCTGCGTGAATACCTCAGACAGCACATTCCACCGCACACCGCCAATGGGGCAAAGCCTGAAGCCAGGAACCTGGTAGAACTTGTACCCTATGTTAACGCTGTGCCTCTGTTCGATCTGCAGGCCGCTGCCGGTGGCTTCAGTGACACGCAGACAGCAGAATACAGCGACTGGGTTGCTGTTCCCGATGGCGTCCGGGTGCGGGACGGAATGTTTGCCTGCCGGGTGATCGGGGAGTCGATGAACCGGGTTATCCCCAATGCTACCCTGGGTC
>JAWOAO010000431.1:0-6567 GCA_046498485.1 Marinobacter sp.
AAGGTGATTACACCAATGACGGACTGTTCCGCTACTGGGAAAGCCCGGTGTCGGTGTCGGGCAGTCACTCGGGTGTCGGCTATATGGAGCTGACCGGCTACGACCGGCGCGCGCCCTGACCGAACCGGCGAAATCCTGAAAGAGTGCACCACTCTGGCGTGCTTTTTACCAAGTGATTTCGCCGGAAGAAGGCGTGGCAGACTCGATGCCAATGATCGCTTCCTGATTCATGGCATCGGACTGGATCAGCTCGCGCAGACGAATTTCCTGTTCCTGCATGGGCTCGGAAAGGTCAATGATGATTTCCACCCGGCGATTCTTTGCCCGGTTTTCCGGCGAGCTATTCGGCACTCTTGGCTCGGTGTCCGCCAGTCCGGTAACGGCGAGTCGGGTCGGCTGCACGTAATCACGAGCCAGCAGGACATTGGCGACGGCGGCTGCCCGGGCCGCCGACAAGTCCCAGTTGCTAAAGAAGCGTTCGGTGCGGATAGGAATGTCGTCAGTATGGCCTTCAATCGTCAGGTTACCGGGGATCGTGGCCAGAACCTTCGCCATTTCCAGCAGCAGCCCTTCGAATTCCCAGGTCAGCTGGGCCGAGCCCGATGGGAACGAGCCTTTTTCCTCGACGCGAATCACAATGCGCCGCTGGTCCTGGCTGACGTTGATGCGCCCGTCGGCAATGGCCGGTTCCAGCACCTGCAGAATCTGATCCAGAGTTTCCTGCATTTCGTCCTGAATGGCCGACTCCACCGCGACGTCGGTGGGGCTTTTCAGGGTTTGCAGTTGTGGCTGCTCATCGGTGGTGGTTTGCTTTACTTCGTTGATCACCGTTGGCTGCGGCGGTGCCGGTGAGAACTGATCAAAAACAGGGCTGGTGCCCATGGGGATTTCCAGGGCAGGGGTGTCTCGTTGCACGCCGAAAGCCTGGGACAGCTCACCGGCAATCTGCTTGAATTTCTGGGCGTCGATTTCCGAAAACGATAACAGCAAAACAAAGAAGCACATCAGCAACGACATCAGGTCGGCGAAGGTCACCACCCACGCGGGTATAGCGCGCGTTTCCTCTTCCGGTAACTCGTCCATGACTATCCTGCCCCGGCTTCCACTTCCGCTTCCTGGTTGGCTTCTCCGTTCCTGGCCCGCTCTTTCGGGGACAGGTAACTTGACAGCAACTGCTCGATGATGCGCGGATTAGTGCCCTCCTGAATCGCCACCAGCGCATCAATATAGAGCGACTGCATGCGGGCCTCTTCGGTCATTCGCAGTGACAACTTGTCGGCAATCGGGGTGGCGATCATGGTGGCGATCATCGCGCCATACAGTGTGGTGAGCAGGGCCACCGCCATGGCCGGGCCGATGGATTTCGGGTCTTCCATGTTGGACAGCATCTGCACCAGACCGATCAGCGTCCCGATCATGCCCATGGCGGGTGCGACATCGGCCAGGGCGTTGAAAACCTTGGCGCCGGAGCGGTTGTGCTCCAGAGTCATCAAGCGTTCTTTGGTCAGCAGTTGTTTGATGGTGTCGGCGGTCTGGCCATCCACCAGCATTTGAATGCCCTTGGCCAGAAACGGCGAGCTGAGCTCTCGATCTTCCAGCCCCAGTACGCCCTGTTTTCGTGCGACCTGAGCGATCTCGACCAGTTCTTCAATGCTGGCCTGAGTTTCGGGCAATTTGAACTTGAACGCCCTGGCGGCCACTTTGAACGCGTCCAGAAATTGGCTGATGCTGAACTTGGCCAGCACCACCAACAGGCTCCCGCCGACCACGATCAGCAGAGAGGCCGAATTCAGGAACACAACAGGCGACGTGCCCAGAATTACGGCAGATGCAATGAGCATAAGGGCGCCGACAAGGCCGATCAGAGTGGCAAAATCCACAAAAACTCCGGTAACTGCACAGGGTTGAAATCAGGGCGCAAAAGAATACCCGCTGGGCATTCTTTAATCAATCGTGGTGCTTGTGCCAGTTACTATGCGGTGTTCTTTCCAGGCGGCATAACGGTGCAGATCGGACTCCACCAGTTTAAGGCAAAGCGCGACCACACCGGCGTCGTCCAGAAAGCCGATCATGACAAGAAAATCGGGCAACAGGTCGATCGGGTTCAGCACATAGAGCAGGGCGCCGGCGATGGCCGCGATGGATTTCCAGGGAATGTCGCGGTACTCGCCGCGCCAGTAATCCCGTATCAGCGAAAACATCAGCCGGATGTCGGTGGTAAAACGGCGCAGGTGGCCGCTGCCTTTGACTTTTTCCTCGATCGCTTTCTGGTGCTCCAGAAGGTCTTCCAGATCGTCTTTTCTGACGTTCTCTGCTTCGTGCTTCAGTTGTGCTTTAGCGGCTTTCTCCGGGAAGATGGCCATAGCGGTAGTCCTTGCTGTTCAGGTGCTTTTAAGATATCCAAACGTGTTATTGGCGTCATCTGTGTTTGTACTGGGTCGGGCAATATGCCCGCGTGACCCCTTCCGGCCGCAGCCGGGCGTGTTTGGTGGTGCGGCCGGTGACACGTTTACGCCAGAGCCTGAAGCTGCCGGGTTTCAGTTGCCGGCGCATCAGGCCGATCACGTCTTTTTCCTGCAGGCCGAAGCCGGTTTCGATGGCTTCAAAGGGCGTTCGATCTTCCCACGCCATTTCGATGATGCGGGACATGTCTTCGAAGGTCAGGTCGTTTTTCATGACAGCGCCTTAGCCAATAAAAATGCGTTTGGCCAGACCGGCGCCTTTCAGCCCCCGAATAGCGAGTGTGGTGACCAGGCCGCCGATCATGGCGCCGACCACGCCGCAGGTCAGAATATCCTGGCCGGTCAGGTACAGGCCCGGAATAGCGGTTTTCGGCCTTAGCCAGCGCTGCTCGAAACGCTCAGGGGTGTGGTCCAGGCCGTACAGTTCACCCTGCTCATACCGGCAAAACCAGGCGGTCGACAGCGGTGTTGAGGTCTCCACATAATCTACCTTACCGCGTAGCTGCGGCAGCTTGCGGTAAACCACTGCCATCAGCTGATCGGTGATCCTGGCCTTCAGCGCTTCGTAATCTTCCCCGCGCTTGCCCCAGGTGGTGCCCTGCCAGGGCTCGAACATTTCCCAGGTGGTGGGTGCGACAACCTCAATGGTCGAGGTCCCGGGCCAGCGGTTCTGGTAGTCCGGATCCTTGGCCGCCGGGAAGGAGATATAGACCACCGGGAACGGCGCGGTGTGCGGATCGTTCAGGAAGGTTTCCACGTTGCTGTCGTGATCGGCACTCGGATAGATCCAGAAATTGGTGCGGGGCAGGCCCAGTTCAGCCGGGGTGCCCTTGAGGCCCAGGTACAGGCCAATGTGGGGCATCGAGGGGCGGACGTGCTCGCGCTCTTGCGGGTAGCCAACCCGATCGCTGACCTCTGCAGGCAGCAACCGTTCAAAGGTGTTGATCACCCCGGCATTGCTGATCACTTTGGGTGCCCGGATTTCCTCGCCATCGGCCATGCGCACACCCACGGCCTTGCCTTTCTCGATCAGGATGTCGGTGACGTCGGCGTAGGTGAAGACCTCGCCACCGCCGGCCTGAATGACCGGAATGATGGTCCTGGCGATTTCCGAGGCCCCGCCGACCGGGTAAAAACCACCGTACAGGTAGTGTTTGGCGATCAGGGCGTGAACCATAAAGCTGGAGTGTTTCGGGGTGACACCACAATCACCCCACTGACCGGTGATGGCGCCGATCAGTTCTTCATTGTCGGTCAGCTCGCTCAGAACCTCCCGGGTGGTGCGATTAAAGCAGTCTGGCAATACCGACTTCAAGCCCCGGCCGATCAGTGGGCTGACCAGAGCGGGGGACAGTTTGGACAGGGTGTACCACTGCATGCCGCTGGCCACTTTGCCGAGCAGGGCCAGGTAACGGTCGATGGCTTCGCCCTCGTCGGGGAACGAGGCCAACAGAGAGTGCCGCAGGCCTTCTTTGCCGGCACGGAGATTGACGACCTTGTCTCCGAGGAAGAAACGGTCGTAGTTTTCGTCCATTGGCGCCCATTCCAGCTTGCCGTCGGTGATGTAATCGAACAGCCGGCGGCCGAGGGTGCGGGGTGAGCCCATATCGCCGATGTAGTGCACCCCCACATCCCACTCATAGCCATTGCGGGCGTAGCTGTGGGTGTAGCCGCCGGCAGTGTAGTGCTGTTCCAGCACCAGCACCTTCTTGCCGGCTTTGGACAGGCAGGCGGCGGTGGTCAGGCCGCCGATACCGGAGCCGATCACAACGGCATCATAAGGCCCCTGCAATCGATTGGCCCGGTAGCGGGTGCCGATTCGAAGGGTGCTTGGCTTCAGTGCTCTTGTGGTTGCTTCCTTTACCACCACGTTTTCCCCCACATATGCGGATTGGCCCAGTTATCGGGATTATTCCATGCCCGCTTGTGGTTGTAAGTATCCAGGTTATAGGTATACAGCGTGAGTGCGCCCTTCTCGCTTTCCAGCTCTGCGTGACGTTGAAAGCCCAGCCCGAGGAAATCCGTAAAGCCCCAGGCCGGTGTTTGCAACGCGAGCACGGCAATCTGACGGGTGCCATAGTTGCGCAGCTGGCCCAGCAACAAGGCGCCCTCCGCAAACGGCAGGTGTTCCAGAGTGTCGGTGATCAGCGCCAGGTCAGGCACCTGCGCCGGCGGCATATGGGCGTTCGGATCGGTAGTATCCAGCGTCATCAGTTGCTGGCCAGCCTGCTGTTGCCAGACGGCGGCAACAGCTTGCGCGGTCTGGCCGCAACAGAGCAGGGTTGCCGGCTGGCTGGTATCAATGATCCGGGCCAGAACCCTGGCGGGGGTGTCGATGGGTGTGGTCATAGAATCGGCCAGTCTGCTGCGTCTACCATATGCAGGCCAACCGGTTGTCCGGACTTGCCCTGCCATCGTTCTACAAAGTGACCTTCAGGATCGTACTGTTGCGCCTGCTTGTCCAGATTGAATTGCCGCAGCCCTCTGGGATCGGCGCCAACGCCCGCCAGGTACTGCCAGTTGCCGTAATTACTGGCGACGTCGTAGTCCACCAGCTGTTGTTCAAACCAGGCCGCGCCATAACGCCAGTCCAGGCCCAGTTCGTTAATGAAACAGCTGGCCACCAGTTGCCGGCCCCGGTTGCTCATATATCCCGTTTCCTGCAACTGGTTCATGGCCGCATTCACTATCGGGTACTCGGTATTGCCCTGGCACCAGGCCTTGAACCGATGCCCGTAGAAAGTGCTGTGACGGTGCTTGCGCTGAACGCCATCCCGGCGGAACAGATTGGCGCCGTGCTTCAGGGCATACCAGTAAAAGTATTCGCGCCAGAGCAACTCGAACCAGAGCCAGTAGGTGGATTCGTTTTTGGTTTCACTGGCTTCGTATTCGCTGATGGTGTCTGCCGTTTCCCGCACCGACAGGCAGCCATTGGCCAGCCAGGGTGAAAACTTTGAAGAGGCATCCCGGCTGTCCAGGGCGTTGCGGGTCTCCTTATAACGGTCAATGCTGTGATTACCGTACAAAAACGCCCTGAGGCGCTCCAGCCCGGCCGCTTCGCCACCGATAAACGGTAAGGGGTGCATCGGCTCCGGGATGGCTGGGCAGTCACCCCGGTTGTCTTCCGGGAAACCCGGGGGCGGCGGCAGGGCCGTGAGGGTGCGGATTCTCAGCGGTTCGGAACAGCGTTCACCGGTCTTTTCGACCTGTTTACGGAATTGCGAAAAGGTGTCCGGCAAATCTGCCAGGGCCATGGGCAGCGAGCCTTCGGTAAACAGGCTCAGGGTTTCGAATTGCTGGAACAGGATGTCTGGCAGCTTGTCCTTGATCGCCTGCCACTGGCTGGCTTCCCGGGTACCCGGCAGGCGGGAACGAACAACCCGGGCCATGCGGTGAGCGTGCACCAGCTGCGGAATCACCGTTTCCGGTTCACCAAAGGCAATGTGCAAGCGCTGCCCCAGGGGGCGCAGGCTCCGCTCCAGTGCCATCAGGCTCTGCCACAGAAAACGCCAGCGATGGTCACCCATGGCCTTGCTCTGCAAAGGCCCCGGGGCGAACCAGCGGGGGTCCACCACATACACGCACAACAACATGTCGGATTTCGACGCGGCCAGCAGGGCTGCGTTGTCATGCAGGCGAAGATCCCGTGTAAACCAGTAAAGCGTATGCAATGTAAAAACTCCCGGACCTTTTGATTCTGACGTTAAGATACGTATCAGTTTCAGAAAAGTTTTGGGACGTCCAGACTTTCAGTGATCTGCGCCGGGCTGCCCGATGGCGTAGACCATGGCCTTCAGGCGCTTTTTTCGAGTTCCTTCAGGGTCGGATAGTCGGTGTAACCGTGTTCGTCACCGCCATAGAAGGTGCTGTCGTCCCACTCGTTCAGAGGCGCGTTCTGGCGGAAACGCTCCGGCAGATCCGGGTTGGCGATAAACGGCCGACCGAAGGTCACCAGGTCGCAGCGGCCCTCACGGATGCGCTGGCGTGCTTCGTCGGCGGTGTAGGCGCCATTGGCAATGTAGGTACCCTTGAAGCCGGCACGGATGGCATCGATCACTTCTTCCGGGCGGCCGTTGGCGTGATTGCCCTGGAACGAGTCCTCCAC
>JAWOAO010000394.1:0-4046 GCA_046498485.1 Marinobacter sp.
CCCCCCCGAACATCATCCGTTGCTGGCCGGCTTGGCTTTCTCGGGTTTTGGAACCGCTACCACCATGCTGTTGGATGCCCGGTCAGTCAATGAAAGTCCGTTAATCGGGTAGAACAGAGCGACAATAGCGGGCACCGTCAGCAACAAGGTGAGTGCGTTAACAGAGTAGGCCGCCAGAATGGTCAGGAAGACCACCACGGCAGCCGTGGTGTACCTGAACAGGGCTTGGGTCCAGCTGACCGATGTGCCATCCAGATTCTCGATGCGTATCCGCCACACCTGCATGCCAAGCGTCTGGCCAGCCCGTGTCCAGAAATAGGCGAAGAACAGGTACAGCGCCAGGAACAGGGTGAAAGTGAGCCCCGGGCCGCCGGACAGTTCGCCCGCTTCGGCCATCTGTCCGGACTGCTCCCAACCGGTTAAGTAACCAGCCACCATGGTGTAGGCCCCGGTGGCCACCAGCAGCACGGCAATGCTGATTAGTCCGTCGTAGGTAATGGCCAGAGCGCGTTTGAGCGCAGAGGCTGGAGGAAGCAGTTCCTCGGCGTTATGAAAGTGTCGGGGCATGGAGTCTCCTGTGAGGTTTCACGTTTTTCCTGTTCTCGGCGTGTGTTAGAGTAGCGGATTTGCACACGCGTGTAAGTATTCGTATTTCAATCGCGGACCCGACGGCCACTCCGACGGGTTTCTGGAAAGGTATCAAAGGGCTATGAAAACCGCAGAGTTGCGACAGGCGTTTCTTGAGTATTTCAAACAGCAAGGTCACACCATTGTTCCGAGCAGTTCGCTGGTGCCGGTGGATGACCCCACCTTGCTGTTTACCAACGCTGGCATGAACCAGTTCAAGGACCTGTTCCTTGGCAGGGAAGAGCGCGACTACACCCGGGCAACATCAACCCAGAAGTGTGTCCGGGCTGGCGGCAAGCACAACGACCTGGAAAACGTCGGTTACACCGCGCGCCACCATACCTTTTTCGAGATGCTGGGCAATTTCAGTTTCGGTGACTACTTCAAGCGTGAGGCGATCAACTTTGCCTGGACCTTCCTGACCGGTGACCAATGGCTGAAACTGCCAACCGACAAGTTGTGGATAACCATTTACGCTGACGACGACGAAGCCTTCGATATCTGGAACAAAGAGATCGGCGTTCCCGCAGACCGCATCATTCGTATCGGCGATAACAAGGGTGGTCGCTATGCCTCAGATAACTTCTGGCAGATGGGTGACACCGGCCCTTGCGGGCCCTGTACTGAAATTTTCTTCGATCACGGCCCGGATGTGGCGGGCGGCCCGCCGGGAAGTCCGGAAGAAGACGGCGACCGCTATATCGAGATCTGGAACGTGGTCTTCATGCAGTACAACCGTACTGCCGACGGCGAAATGCTGAACCTGCCCAAGCCGTCGGTGGATACCGGTATGGGTCTGGAACGTATTACTGCAGTATTGCAAGGCGTACACAGCAACTACGAAATCGACCTGTTCCAGGATTTGCTGAAAGCCGCGTCTGACATTCTTGGTGGTGTCGCAACCACCGAAGCTTCGCTCCGTGTGGTGGCTGACCATATCCGCGCCTGCGCTTTCCTGATCTCCGACGGCGTGATGCCTTCCAACGAAGGCCGGGGTTTTGTCTTGCGCCGGATTATTCGTCGCGCAGCCCGCCACGGTAACAAACTGGGTGCTAACGGACCGTTCTTCCATAAGCTGACCGGCGCCCTGGTTGACCTGATGGGTGATGCGTTTCCGCAGCTGGTCAGCAGCCGCAAGCAGATTGAAAAAGTGCTGTTGCAGGAAGAAGAGCAGTTCGTCAAGACGCTCGACAAGGGCCTGCGCTTGCTGGAGCAGGACATTGCCGAGCTGAAGGGCACGGAAATTCCGGGCGAAACCGTATTCACATTGTATGACACCTTCGGCTTCCCGGTGGATCTTACCAATGACATTGCCCGCGAACGCGGCCTGACGCTGGATTACCAAGGTTATGAAAAGGCTATGGGAAGCCAGCGTGAGCGTGCCCGTGCGGCCAGCAAATTCGGCATCGATTACAACGCCGCCGGCATCACTATTGAAGGCAAGACCGAATTCACCGGTTACGACCACATCGATGGTCACGAACGTATCCGCACCGTTCTGGTGCGCGGGGAAGAGCGCAGCGCCGAGGCCGGTGATGAGTGCGTGGTGGTGCTTGAGCGCACACCGTTCTATGCGGAATCCGGTGGCCAGGTTGGTGACACCGGGTTGTTGACCTGGAGCGGTGGCCGCTTCAAGGTCACGGATACCCGCAAAGAAGGCGATAACCACCTGCACGTGGGCACCTTGATTGAAGGCGAATTGTTCTCTGGCCTGGAAGTGGATGCCCGCATCGATCACGCTCGCCGTGAACGTACCAAGCGCAACCACTCGGCCACGCACTTGCTGCATGCCGCCCTGCGTAATGTGCTGGGTGAACACGTTAGCCAGAAGGGCTCACTGGTTGACCCGGACAAGCTGCGTTTCGATTTTTCGCACTTTGAGCCGGTTACCGTGGAACAGCTCAAGGAGATCGAGCGCCAGGTAAATGAACAGATTCTGGAGAACACCCCGGTCCAGATCGACGTTACCGACATGGACGCCGCCAAAGAACAGGGCGCCATGGCGCTGTTTGGCGAAAAGTACGGTGATGTGGTTCGGGTGCTGAGTATGGGTGCTGACCGTTATTCGGTAGAGTTGTGTGGCGGAACTCACGTCTCCCGTACCGGCGACATCGGCATGATGCACATCACCTCCGAAAGTGGCATTTCCTCCGGTGTGCGTCGCATCGAGGCGGTCACCGGTTTTGGCGCGCTGGAATGGGTCGACGAAACCGAGCGAACCCTGCGTGATACGGCGAGGTTGGTGCGAGCCACTCGCGAGACGGTGGTCGACAAGGTGCAGCAGGCACTTGACCGTAGTCGCCAGCTGGAAAAGGAAATGGATGCCCTCAAGGCAAAGCTGGCCAGCTCGGCCGGAAGTGATCTTGCCGGCTCTGCGGTTGAGGTGGCTGGCCTGAAAGTGGTGGCGGCGAAACTCGAAGGTGCTGATCGTAAAGCTTTGATGGAAACCGCCGATCAGCTGAAGAACAAGCTGGGTGAAGGCGTGGTGGTATTGGCCACCGTTGAAGATGGCAAGGTGACGTTGGTCGCCGGCGTGACCAAATCGGCCACCGGCAAACTGAAGGCCGGCGATCTGATGAAGCATTTGTGCGCTCAGGTTGATGGTAAAGGCGGTGGCCGGCCGGATATGGCTCAGGGCGGTGGTAACGATCCCTCGAAGCTGGCAGACGCGTTGGCCGGTGTACCGGCCTGGGTTGAACAGAATGTCAGGTAATCAACTGTTTTTGGGAGCGGGCAGGGGTTTATAATCCTGCCCGCTTTATTTGATGGGCGGAGCCATCTGGCTCCGCTTTGCATCCCCGGTTCGGAGTTTGGCAAAGCATGGCTCTGTTGGTTCAAAAATTTGGTGGTACATCCGTTGGCACAACCGAGCGGATTGAAGCGGTGGCTGACAAGGTGTGTCAGTTCCGCAAGGACGGGCACGATATTGTGGTGGTTGTCTCTGCCATGAGTGGCGAGACCAACCGTCTGATTGGCCTGGCGAACGCTATTATGGAAGAGCCCACGCCGCGGGAAATGGATGTGCTGGTCTCTACCGGGGAACAGGTCACCATTGCCCTGTTATCCATGGCTCTGCAGAAGCGTGGCTGTGACGCGCGTTCCTACACCGGTGCTCAGGTACGAATCCTGACCGACAGCAGTCACACCAAGGCGCGCATCAAGCAGATTGATGAGCAGCGTATGCGGGACGATCTCGATGCGGGCAGGGTGGTGGTTGTCGCGGGTTTTCAGGGCATTGATGAGAACGGCAACATCACCACGCTTGGTCGTGGCGGCTCGGACACCACCGCGGTGGCACTGGCTGCGGCACTGAAGGCTGATGAGTGCCAGATCTACACCGACGTGGATGGTGTCTACACCACCGATCCGAGAGTGGTGGACAGCGCCCGACGGCTGGATCGTATCACCTTTGAAGAAAT
>JAWOAO010000456.1:0-3665 GCA_046498485.1 Marinobacter sp.
GGAAGAACAAGGCCTGCATCCCGGGTTCCAGTCTGCTCAGATCCGTTTCCGATACATAAGCCATCACCCTCCATTTGCGATCATCAAACATCATGAAAAGGCTCTCATCGGCTCCTATCCACGCCCCTTTCATCATGCCCGGCTTCATCCATGTTATGCGGCCGTCGATGGGTGACCGGATACGATTGCGGGCTATTTCGGCTTGTCTTGCACGAAGCCGCTCCAGCGTTGTGATCAATTCGGAATCCAGCACCAGCGCACGATCCAGCAGGGTTGCGTCAAAGGCACGGACGGAAACCTGCCAGCGCAAGCTGTCAATTCTCCGCTGCAAATCCGCCACTTCATAAGCCATGTCCGGGGTCTCCAGCCTGGCAAGCTTCTGTCCGGCCTTCACATTTATGCCAGGCTCAACGAAAACCTCAGCCACCCTGCAGTCCACCGGCGTGTAGACCGTGGCATGACTGATCGGCTGCAGTACAGCCGGTGCGGTAATGGTTCGATGCCAGGGATAAAAAAGTACCACCCCCCCAAGCAACAGGAGAAACAAAGTGCGCACAAGGTTCTTGTTCAATTGGATATCACTCCGTCTTTTGTAGGTGAAGGCCAATCCTTTGAGCAGCGGCTCCCCCCATGATTGCGCAAGGAGAAGGGCCACCAACATTAGGGACATCACTTTGAAAAACAATGCATAAATGACACCGGCAATCAGCGCAACCAGCATCAGCCGGTAAAGCACACAAGCATAGGCGTATACCAGCATCCTGCGCCGGGCATAATCGGACAAGGCTTCCGGCGGAGGGTCTCCCAGGCCGAACAGGAACTCGCCCGTCTTCCACTTCGCCAAAGCCAGAGATCTTTCCTGCAGGTTGGGTATCCGCCAGAGATCAGACAGGAGATAGTAACCATCGAAGCGAAGCAACGGGTTCAAATTAACAACAAGGGTTGTAATCCAACTGGCCGTTGCCAGTACGAAGACAGCGTCGCGCATTGTGCCGTCGGGGAGCAGTCCCCAGGCGAGAAGAGCAAGGCAGGCAAGGGCAAGTTCGAAGATCATACCTGCGGCGCCGATTTTTAGACGCTCGCCGCGGGCCTGGAGTTTCCAGGCATGGGTGACATCGGTGAACATCACCGGCCAGAAAACCAGGATAGCCAAACCGATGCTGCTTACGTGACAGCCGGCTCGCTTAGCCGAGTAAGCATGGGCCAGTTCGTGCATTATCTTCACGATGATAATGGCAATCGCATACCACAGAAGCCCTTCCAGCGACAAAAAATCCAGCGCCGTGGCGATAAACCGATCCGCCTGCCGAATCGCCAGAAAAAGGCCCAGAAGCCCGCTCAAAATAACCAGCCGGCGGGTAAATGGATGAAAAGCCCATGAGACGAGAGACAGGGTCCGTTCCAGAAAACGGTCGGGGCGAAAAAGCGGCAGGCGAATGAAAAGATATTGACGGGTGAATCTTTTGAAACGTCCTTTTTCAAGCAAGGCGGCCCGTTCACCCAGCTTCTTCCGGGCTGCATCTCCGACTGCCTGGACAAGATTGTGATGATCGAGAAACCGCAGAAAATCTTCAACGTCCTGATTGGATACAACCTGCCCTGTGCGGGCGGCCGCTTCGCGGGCGATAGCCGTCGTTGTGCCTCGATCCATCAGGCTCAGCAGTTCGACTTCCACCCAGCTCAAACGAAAAAAGCGGTCGCACAGCGGATCGTGCAGCACCCATGCAGCGGAACCATCCATTTCGGCCTCAGCCGGGAACAAGCGAAGATCCTCTCGCAGAACAGGCGGGGGTGCAGCGCCCGGCTGCTGCCGGCCCGGCCCTTTCGGGGATGTCACGGCAATGGCCATTTTTATGTACCGAATGCCTGGCGCAGTGTGGTCAACGGCCGCCTGAAAAGATAATACCCCAAGCTGACGCTGTCGCCGTAAATCTTGGCGGTGCCCCTTAATCCGATACGAGGTACCGGCACATGGGAATCAAAAACCGCTTCGGCCCGATAACCGAAATTTCCGTCTTCGGCGAGGGTGGCTTGATGCGCCACACGTTCGAGGCGTGCCGGAAGAGGATTTTCCGGGTCTATATTCAAAAACAGGCGCACCTCGGCCTCGTCGGCCAAGTTGATACTGTCAGAAGGGGGTATCCAGATTTCCAGGGATGCCGCCGACGGATCGGCCAGCGTCATAATCCTTTCACCAAGGCGAACCGGCCGCCCTCTCAGAGATGCCCTGTCGGGAAACATGACAACCCCGTTGCGATCGGCTGTCAGTATGACCCGTGACAGTTGTTCCTCGATATAGGCGACTTCGGCCCGGTGCTGCTCGACACGTATGCGGAGAACAGCACGCCTTAACAACGCCTCCTGGTTTGAAACAGAGGCCCTGGAGGCCTGCTGCAGTTCGCTCTGAACAACCTCGAAACCCTGCCGGGCGACCTCCAGTCTGGTGGCCAGCTCGCGGTCATCCAACCTGACCAGTATCTGCCCCGTTTCCACCATTTCATTGGGGGCGACTTCAACGCTGTCTATTACACCGGAAAGCGGCGCCCTTACTATGATGGGATCCTCAGGGATAATTTCAGCAGGAGCCAAAACATTGAGTCTCACGGGCACAAACAAAAGGCCCAACAGGATTGCAGCAGCCCCGGCGGTGAAAAGCAAACGGCGGGAAACCAGGCGACCCCAGATTTTTTTTCTTCCTCTTCGGCGCAGCATGTCAAGGGTCATGGCGGCGCCATCGATCCAGTGTGAAAGGAGGCGCTGTTCGGCTCCCGTCCAAGGTGCTTCCCGGGCCAGCAACAAGCCACCTAAATGCCGTCCGTCGGGGAGAACCAGCGGCAGCCACAAGCCCTGAGCCGGCAGGTACTGAGCCCAGTCCGCCACCAGTTCTGAAGGAAGCGATGCACGATCCACCACGGCCGGTTCATTTCGGCTGTGGGTGCAGAGGTAGCGAAACAGCGGCGAAATCCAGCGCGCGAGGGCTGCGTTACGGTTGGGGACGGGCAGATTGGAAACCGCTTCCAGCCGCCCACCACCGTATTGTTCATCCCTGAGCCATAAAAGGCCCGAGCGATAGGGCACCAGCAGAGACGTGTCATTGGTGAGAAGGTAGCCCAAATCTCGGATACTATGGGATTCGCGCGCCCGGCGTAACAGCAGCAGAACGGTCGCGAGGCTTTCGGCTCGTCGTTTTTCTCCAGCGGCGGCGCTCGTCGCTCTGGCAAGGTTTTCGCTGATGTTCATGGCTTCAAAATATCTGCGGAGTTGGAGGAATTTTCGGTCTCCCGGTCCCTGTCGGGAAAGGACACAAATCCGCTCATTCCAGGCAGTAATTTTCCTCCCCCTTCCCTTTCCAGAATTCCAATGACCCGGATCGTCTGGCTGACAGGATCCACCCGCCCCACAATATGCCGCACCCTGCCCTGCTCCCTTTGGCCAGTGGCATCCGTCGTGAAGTGAAACACCAGGTCCTTTCTCAGCCATGTCAGCCATTCAGCCGGAAGGATCATTTCAACTTCAAGGGATTTTACATCGGTCAATTCCACCATGGGCTGGCCTTCTGCAAGATACTGGTGGGGATAGGCGGCGCGTGAAGTGATTGTCCCGCTGAATGGGGCGGTAACTGTGCATTTTGCCAGAATCGCTTTAATTCGAGAAATTTCCGCCTC
>JAWOAO010000115.1:0-6459 GCA_046498485.1 Marinobacter sp.
ACCATCTCTATCACCTGCTTATCGGATGGATTTTTCATTTTTTTTGATTCTTCTATTTCAATCCACGCTACTTGATATGGTTTGCTTAATCGTTTTTCGTACTCAAAAAGAAGCTTTTTTAAGGCACCTTCCGCCTTGATGTAGAGGGCTTCAATCCACCCCTCGACTCGAGGGTGCACGTGCGCCATCTCATCTTCGTTGTATTGAACGTGCCCGACCGTGGTGATGTTGACGGGCAGTCGTCCCTGAATAACAGCGTCTGTACGAACGCCCAGGTTGTTCACTACGGTTGGTGATATCCGGACCGTGCCCGCCGGGTCATCGGCCGACCCGCCCGTCTCGTAGACCGGGACCAGATCCATCCCCATGGGCGACTTGCCGGGATTATCCCTTCTGAAGTCAGGGTCCATGGGTGCCACCCAATACAGCGGCTCCCGGGCCTGTGCGTGTGCCGACTCAACGGTATGGTCAGAGCCGGCACCGGCGGCCAGCCACCAGGTGGCACCAGCGCCGGCAAAACCGCCAAGCAAGAGAAAACCCAATGGGCGAACGAAATTGGCCATGATTGTCAGTCCTGGTAACGAGTCAGTGAAAAGGGAGGTATGTCAGAAGAGCCAGCGGTCAGATAACGGAAACTCGCCAGATCCCTGGCCCGCTCGGCCATTATCTGTATCAGCTCAACCCTGGCGTTGAGCTCAGCGATCCGTGCCCGTACCGCCTCGGCGAAATCACCGTCATCACTGTTGTAAGCGGTCAGCGCGGCACGGGACTGCTCTTCCATTTGCGGCAGCAGCGTCTGTTGATAGAGGTTTATGCGCTCATCCAGTCGTTCGATTCGGGCCATGGCGGCACGGGCTTTGGCCTGCAGTCCCCGAATCTGCAGGATGCGTTCAGTCTTCGACGCTTCCAGTCGAGCCGCGGATGCGCTCAGCTTTCGATCCTGCCGGTTACCGGTGAAAAGCGGGAGATCAAAACCAATGCCCACCGAGAACAGGTCGGCCCTGTCCTGCCCGTTCGGAGCCCGGTCCCGATACCCGTACTGCGCAAAAACTGACCACTCCGGCTTGTAGGCCTGCCGAGCGAGATCTACATCGATAGCCCGCACATCGATGCTCTGGTCAGTGGCGAGGATCGATGGATGACGGATCAGCGCGTCCGAAGAGGTTTCGGCCCAGCCTGCCGGAAACGCTCGCATCAGTTCAGGAGGCACACCCTCAGTGACTGAGAGCTGTGCCTGGTTCGGACCAATCCACTCTGCCAGGGCCTCCCTGCCGGAGGCCAGCTGCGCATGCAGAGAGGTCAATCGATCCTCCAGGCGCGTCAGCTCCAAAGAGGCACGAATCACATCCTGCTGTCTGGAACCCATGGTGGCAGAGGTATACCCCACCTCAGCGACGTCGGCCAACTGCTCAAACAGCCCCCGGTTGTCTTCAATCAACCGGATGCTCTGTTGGGATCGCCAGATATCGAGCCAGAGATGGGTCACCGTTTGCATTACCTGCACCCGACGATGCTCACGACGAAAGGGCTGCACCCCGGCCATCCGGGTTTTTTTATCCCGTCCCAATTGTCGACTGTCGCCACGGGGAATCCGCTGGGTGAAGCCAATCGTGGCCTGGGTCATCGCTTCCTGCCCGGTGTCAAAAGTATCCATGGGCAAACTTGCTGCCCCGATCGTGACCCGGGGGTCCGGAAACGCGCCCTCGGCGATCGACTCGTCCAGCAGCGCGTCCTGAATCTGGACACTCTGGCGCAGCCAGGGATCGTTCTCGATGGCCGCATTAATTACACTCGTCAGTTCAAGTTTTGGTTCCGCCCAACCGTGCAGACTGGTTAAAACCAGAGCGCCGAAAATGGCCGGTTTTATGATATGAGGAAGGATGGACAACCTGAAATCTCCATTGAAGTTATTGCCGAAGCGCAATCTTATGGAGCCAAGCTGAAACCAAACTGAATTAACTGATAAAAACAGACTATTTTGATCTGCATCAGGTATTTTTTATAACTGACAAATGTCAAAAAAATAAAAGAGGGCAGGAATTTTGTTTAGGTCACAACAGGAATATACCAAAGCGCTTCATAACCGCGGCCAAAGCAGCAAAACACACAATGGTAATAATAGCGCTCGCGACAAGAGACACCCAGAAACCAAACCGTGGCAACAGCAAGGGGAACACAAGAAACATCGGTAATGTTGGCAGCACGTACCAGAAGGTATACCAGGCGTGGTTACTGATCTTTTCCTCTGGCTGCTGCTCCATATAAAGCCAGATCATTGCCAGCACCGTCACCATCGGCAAAGCGGCAATCAGTGCACCTAACTTGTCACTTCGTTTGGCGACTTCAGAAATCAGTACCACCAGCGCAGCGGTGATGGCGTATTTGGTGATGAGCCATGTCATTATTGTCATCTCCTCCCTGAAATCCTGGCTGAGGCTGATAAGCGCCCGGGCATGAAAGGTATCATGCCCGGCCACTAACCCCCATTGCTCGCTAGCTCATTCCACCACCTGATCGATCTTGCGCTGCATTTCGGGGGTCATTTCAGTGGAACGTGGGGGCAGCTCAGCCTCTCCCTTTTCTCCATTTTGGGCAATATCATTCAGCAGCAGTTTCATCTCGGCTATTTCGCGAACCTGAGCCGCAATGATCTCATCCGCGAGCTTGCGAACGCGTGGATCGCTGATGCTCGCATTGCGCGAGTTGTTTATGGCAATCGAGTGGTGGGGAATCATCGACTTCATGAAGTCAACATCCCCGATGACCAACTGACTTCTGTTCGCGAACAGCAAAATCACGCCCAACAGGGCGGCCAGAACAAGAACCGCGATTTTGGTTGCCACCCCTTTGTACATAGACCACATGAAGGACAGCATCACGACGGTCATAACGCACCCCATAACCAATGAAGCGATCAGACGGTTTAAACTGAGCAGTGCGTGGTCGAAAGAATAGACGAGCTGATACATCAGAAAAAACATGATAAAAGTCGAGGTTGCGATCATCGCCGCAAATCGGCCCCAGCCCATTCCCATCATCTGCTTTTGCTGGTTCATTTTCTGGCCCTCCTGGTTGGCTCTGTTCCTGTTGGCGTCGAACTCAACGCCTCCACCCTGTAAAGTATTCCTGTTTTACCTATGCTGCAAGAACGTTGAGGGGCAGGAACACCTGCCATTGAGATACTCAAAAAAAAGACCTCAGAGTTGATGGAGAAGGCGAGAATGCAAGACCCACTTGAAGCACAACGGCATCACTGGCAAAAAACGTTCATTCAAAAACCCGAAATGTTTGGCAGTCAACCAAGCCAGCCGGCCCAGGCCGCTGCGGAGCTCTTTGCAACAGAAGGACGACGCCAGATTCTTGAACTAGGCGGTGGCCAGGGGCGCGACACCTTATATTTTGCGGATGCGGGTTTTCGCATCCAGGTACTGGATTATTCGGACAGTGCCGTCGAAACCGTTACCGAAAGAGCACGGCAACTGGATTTATCGGGCTCGGTTACGGCTTTGTGCCATGACGTCAGAGTTCCACTGCCCTTTGACGATGACTCGTTCGATGCATGCTATTCGCATATGTTGTACTGCATGGCCCTGACCACGTCGGAACTGGAATTTCTTTCCGCAGAAGTCAGGCGGGTATTGCGCCCTCAAGGACTTCACATTTATACGGTGCGACACATTGGAGACCCGGACTATGGAACGGGGATTCACCGCGACGAGGATATGTATGAAAATAACGGCTTTATCGTACACTTCTTCAGTTACGAGAAAGTCGAACGTCTGGCAAAGGGCTACAAGATACTGGGCATTGACGAATTTGAAGAGGGCAAACTGCCCCGGAAACTGTTTATTGTAACGCTCAGAAAAGAATAATTTTAACATGATCGTGGTCGTGGTTAGCTCAGCTGGTTGCCGACAGGGAGACGCCGGATGCGTTTTCCGGTGGCAGCATAGATGGCATTGCACAATGCCGGCGCCACTGGCGGCAAACCGGGCTCCCCCGCCCCACCCATAGCGTCATCCGGATTGTCGATCAAGTGCACCCGGACCACTTTTGGCGCGTTCGGCATGCGTGGGATCAGGTACTTGTCAAAATTGCCCTGCTGGGCAACGCCATCCTTGAAGGTCACCTCACTTTGCAGTGCGATGCCAATGCCCATCACACAGGCGCCCTCCAGCTGTGAACGGATGCGCTCTGGATTGGCCTGGGGTCCACAGTCAAAGGCAATGTCCGCCCGATGAATGGTCAGCTCGCCCTCGTCGTCCACTTCCACGTCAAAGACAATGGCGGTGTAAGACACAAAGCTGTGGTGAAAGGCCAGGCCCAGGCCGCGCCCTTTCCCGGTGTCGTGGCCCCAGCCGGCTTCCTCGGTCGCTCGTTCAACCACTCGGCGCATACGAGCCACATCAATCGGGTACAGGTCTGGGTCTTCGCCGTAATTCCAGCCATCGCCGACGGTCAGATTGTGAATTTCACGGTCCGGCCCAAGCAACTCCAGAATATAGTCCCGGTGGTCCTTGCCGGCGGCTACGGCCATCTCATGAGCAAAGCTCTGGATCGCCCAGGCATGGGGGAGGTTGTAGACTGAGCGGAACCAGCCAATGCGAACATGGGCCGGGGCAGGCGGATTCTCCAGCCGGATAGCGGGAATACTGAACGGCATGGTCGTGAAGCCCATACCCAGCTCGAATTCGCCTTTATGCTTGGGGTCCGGGGCAAACAGCGAGCCGATGCTGGGCGATAAAGTCCGGTGGCGCCAGCTGGTTGCCTTGCCCTCCCTGTCCAGACCTGCTTCCAGATGGTCGACGGAGACCGCGTGGAAGTAGGCATGGTGAATATCGTCCTCGCGAGACCACTGCAGTTTGACCGGCTGGCCCTCAAACTCCTTCGCCAGCCGGGCAGCCTCGATCACGAAATCCGGTTTCGACTTGCGCCCGAAACCGCCGCCAAGCAAGGTCTGGTGAAGGGTGACATTGTCCAGGTCCATATCCAGCAGCCCTGCGATGCCCTCGCGGGCCGCCCGTGGGTGTTGAACCGGAGCCCAGGCCTCGGCCTTACCGTCCTTGATCCTCACGACCGCCACCGGCGGCTCCATGGGAGCCTGTGCCATGTGGGGCATGTAATAGGTTGCTGAAACCCGTTTGTCGGCACTTGCCAGGGCGGCCTCAACATCACCGGACTGGCGAATGACCTTGCCAGGGGATTGCGCTGTTTTTTCCAGGGACTCCCGGTAAGCATCGGAGGTGTAACCGGCATTGTCTCCCGCCGGGCCGTTGTCCCACTCAATCTTCAGAGCCCTGCGGCCCTCCATGGCGGCCCAGGTATTGGTGGCCACCACAGCAACACCACCAAGCGGATTGAATGCCGCGGGCTGGCCAGTGCCTTCAATGCGAATGACTTTTTTTACACCGGTGACTTTCAGCGCGTCGCTGTCATCGACACTTTTTACCTTGGCGCCATAGACCGGTGGGCGAGCGACCACCGCGTAGAGGGTGTCCTCCAGGTCCACATCGGCGCCGAAAACTGCCTTGCCGGTGACAATATCTTCACCGTCGATGGCCTTGGGGTGGGCGGACTTGAGTTCACCGTTAATCAGACCGGATTCCTTGCCAATGAAACGCAGCTCACTGTCGGACTTCAGAACCAGAGCATTCCGGCCTGGAACATCCAGCTCCCGCGCCGCTTCTGCAAGGTCTCCAAAGCCGAGTTCCCGGCCCGAGGCCGGGTGCACCACCTTGTGGATTGCGGCCCTCACCTCATGTACGGGTACCTGCCACTGATTGGCTGCGGCCTGCTCAAGCATCAGCCTGGCGGCGGCCGCTGCACGGCGCATGGGCTCATACCAATGACGCATGCTGCGGGAACCATCGGTATTCTGGTTGCCGTACTTGTCCTGGTCCCCTTCCGCCTGTTGCACCCGAACCTGATCCCACTCCGCCCCCAGCTCATCGGCCGCCACCATGACCAGGCTCGTACGAATACCCTGGCCCATCTCGGCACGGTTGTTAACGATGGTGACCACGCCATCGGAAGCGATGTGGATAAATACATTCGGATTGTCCACCCAGCCACCGGGCATGGCGCCGGCACCGAACTGGGCCTGTTCATTGGCCAGCGCCAGATCCCAGCGAGCTGCCTCAAGACTTGATTGTATACCGAATCCGAGATTTACTGGTAAAGATAAAAGTGAAGGAACAATGAAACCAGGATGGCCAAATTTACATGGCCATTTCTTTACATGTAATTCTTCCAGATTTTACTTCATGGAAGATGAAAGGAGTATGATAGATGTTCAAAGTAGTCCTGAATGATGGGCAAACTCCAATGCCAGAAGATGATATTTATTATGTCATTGGTAAAGAGGGTGTTTATCTTAAAAAGAAATTGGGTGTAATGGAAAGTATTGCTCCGGTAAAGCATTATCACATCATTATTACCGTGCCACACTGTCTGAATGAT
>JAWOAO010000266.1:0-10120 GCA_046498485.1 Marinobacter sp.
TCGGCTACCAGTTTTGGCTGGAAGATCAGCCGCACGGTATTGCCGATATCGGCCATTATGGGGATTTCCAAGCCCTGTACGGGCGAATTAATTGACTGGGCAAGCCGATATCAGCAGGCGCACCGCGCACTTGCCCAGGCTCAGCTTGAGGGGTGTTCCTACTATATCAACGGTGATGACCTTCGCCGGCGTCTGGCTGAAGAGCAACTCATTCATAACGGTCTTCTCAAGTTCTTCGAAAACGAGCCTGGGGCGTTGCGGCTTCACCTTGTATACCAGCCTATTGTCAGGTCTTCAGACCGCCATAAGCTCAACGGAGCTGAGGTGTTGTTGAGGTGCCAGCATCAGGAGCTCGGATTTATCCCGCCCAATCGCATCGTGGCGCTATGTGAACGCTTTGGCTTGGGTGTAGAGCTTGGGCGTTGGTTGTTTCGCCAGATTGCCGCTGAAACCCGACAGCTTTATGAAAACTTTGATTTTTTCGGAACGCTGTCGATCAACCTGAATCCCGCCATGCTTACCGAAGCCTTGATTGAAGACGTTCAGCAGTTGCTGATTAATGCGGGTATTCCAGCGCCTGCCATTTGCATGGAAATTACCGAAGACAATGCCGCTCTGGACTTTGCCAGTATCAATCCTCTGATCAACCAGTTGCATTCAAAGGGTGTCACGTTTGCTCTGGATGACTTCGGTACTGGCCACTCGTCACTGGAGTACGTGCGCGAGCTGAAAATTGATCGATTAAAAATAGACCGCTGCTTTGTTGATGGCATAGAGCACAGTCAGGACAAGGCGCGTTTCCTGGGTTCCATCATAGCGATGGCGGAACAAGCCTACATGGAAAGTGTGGTGGAAGGTGTCGAGAACGAAGCTCAATGGCAATTAATTGCACAGGAAGGCGAGGTCTTGATCCAGGGTTACCATGCCCATAAACCGATGCCATTCAATGCGTACCTGGCGTTGATTCTGGACCCCGCAACCCGATATCCGGCAAACCCCACTGCCCGGCTTGCTCACCAAAAGGTCGAGTGCGACCATTAACGAAAGAGCATTATGTATCTGAAATTTGTATTAATTGCTTTGTCCACACTGTGCAGTTTTCTGCCTGATCCAGCTTACGCGAATCCGAAAACACTGGTTTTCGGGATCGTGCCCCAGGAGTCAGCCGGCAGGTTGGCGGAACAATGGACGCCGTTAATGGTTCACCTCTCCGAAGTGCTGGGCAGGGAAGTCCGGTTCAGCACCGCACCGGATATACCGACCTTTGAACAACGCATACGTGAAGGCAGATACGACATTGCGTACATGAATCCCTACCATTATGTCGAATTCAGCCGGAATCCGGGCTACCGCGCTATTGCCAGAGAGGGTGGCAAACGTATTCACGGCATCGTGGTCGTTGCCGACAACAGCGGGTTGCGATCCTTGCAGGATCTGGAGAATAAGGTCCTGGCGTTTCCTGCACCAGCAGCATTTGCCGCTACCGTCTTGGTGCGGGCAGAGCTGGAGCGGCTGGGCATTGTCTATACCCCCAGGTTTGTCTCTTCCCATGAGTCTGTTTACCTGAACGTGGCTCGGGGGTTGGCAGTGGCAGGAGGCGGCATCGAGCGAACGTTCAATTCTCCTCTGAGCAGTGGAATCGAGGGTTTGCGAGTGCTCTGGCGCACGCAAGGCTATACCCCCCATGCCTTTGCGGTGCATCCAAACCTGTCCTCGTCTGAGACCCTGGCGGTCCAGCGAGCACTGACTACGTTAGGGGAACACGAGCACGGCCGCGATCTGCTGAGCCAGGCAAGCCTCGGCACGCTGGATGCCGCCGCCAATGACGACTGGGACGATGTACGGGCACTGCAGCTGGATTTCCTGACGGCGGAGGATCAATGAAACTGTCGATACGGGCTCAGGCCGTGATCGGTATTGGCGTGATCGAAATGATCATGCTGGTTGTGCTGCTGTATTCGGTGTTCCACTTTATTGATCGCTCAACCATCGAGGAAGTGGACCGGCGCGCGCAATCGATTGCCCGAGTGTTCGCCGCCACCGCGGCAGACGATGTGTTGGCCCTGGACCTCGCTGCTTTACAGTCGTTTGTGAATGCCGCTGCCAAGACCCCAGGAACTGCGTTTGCAAGGGTTCTGGATTACAACGGACATCTTCTGGCTGAAGCGGGTGACCCACAAACCTTGATGGGTGACGTTCGCAGGTCACGGCTTGAAAACCACCTGCCGGATCTCTTTACGGCCAAAGCGACCATAGTTAAAGCCGGGCTGCATTACGGGGCAGTCGAAATTGGCCTGGATTTACGGGATCAAAAGCTGGGTATTTTCCAGGTAAAACAGCGCAGTGTGATGATCGCGGTTCTCGAAATCCTGGCTGCGGCCTTGTTCTCAGTTGCGGCGGGCTACTACCTGGTCCGACGCCTTAAACACATCCATTTTGTGCTTCAGCGAGTTAACAACGGCGAGTATCAACAACGGGTTAATGACAGATGGATTGACGAAGTTTCAGATGTCGCAAGTGAAATCGACAAACTGAACGAGCGGATGGCCTGGGAGAAAGAGTGCCGGGATCGCAAGATTGCTGAACTTGAGGAGTTGAATCGGTTGCTACAGAAGCAGCTGAGTAGCTGCATTGGCTACCCGGATAGATAACTCTGAGCACTTGGCAGTAATTGAATTCTGCAGGCCACGAATCACCCGCTGGGCAGTCGGCTCAGGGACGGCCGGGCGGTTGATGCTAGCCCGAGAGATCGTCGAGCCTATGCCCCGATGAGCCGGCCGAAGGGTTGGTGTCGGCGGCCGTGGAGCCCGGACCACTGAAGAAGCGGTATTGGTTCTTGCCACGTTGCTTGGCCTGGTACATGGCCATATCGGCCTGACGGAGCAGTATTTCGGCGTCGACATCGGGGTTCTGGGGGTACAGGCTGACACCAAGGCTGGCAGACACCTGAACGATGTTCTCCCCCAAGGTGACCGGAGCCGCCAGCGCCGCCAGCAGGCGCCTCAGAATCGGTTCGCAGTCCTGCCCCTGGGCTAACTCCGGCAGCAGCACGACGAACTCGTCGCCGCCCAGGCGGGCGACCGTGTCACACTCCCGAAGCGTTTTCTGCATGCGCTCTGCCAGCGCAATCAGAAGCTCATCGCCGGCGGCGTGACCGTAGCTGTCGTTGATCACCTTGAAACCATCCAGATCCAGAAACACCACCGCCAGTACATTGCGATGGCGCCGGGCTACCGATACCGCATGTCGTAACCGCTCACTCAACAGCAGTCGGTTGGGCAAGCCGGTAAGGGCATCATAATGGGCAATCTGCCGCAAGTTGTCTTCGTTCTGCTTCAGGTGGGAAATATCCGCAAAGAGGGTCACGTAATGCTGGGTCTCACCGGCGCGGTTCCATACCGCGGCAATGGTTGCCAGGGAGGGAAACGCCGAGCCGTTTTGGCGAAGTACCCAGTATTCACCGCTCCATACGCCCTCTTCACGCAATGATTTCAGGATTGTTTTCAGGAAATTCCTGGAGTGCCGGTCTGATGCCAGGAACGTATGGCTGTGATCAACCACCTCGCCGCGGGCGTAGCCAGTCAATGCGCTGAATGCTGAATTCACATCGAGGATAATCCCCTCGGCACTGGTCAGAATAATGCCTTCACGAGCGTACCGGAACACGCTGGCTGCCATCAACAACTTGTCTTCGGCTTCTTTATGTTCGGTGATGTCCTGATGGGTGCCATACATCATCAGGGGCTGGCCGTCATCGGTCCAGGACAGGACACTGCCGCGGTCAAGCACCCAGACCCAGTGGCCAGCCTTGTGCCGCATCCGGGTCTGGCATTCGTAGTAGGGCAGTTCGCCCTGGAAGTGTTTGCTGAGTAAGTCGCTGCTGCGCTGCAAATCTTCGGGGTGGGCGAGACTCATCCAGGTGTCAATGGATATCGGTCCCAGCTCTGCCAGCGTGTAGCCAGCGATGTCCGCCCAGCGGTCGTTGAAAATGGTTTCGCCGGTGGTCACGTTCCATTCCCAGGTTCCGGTATGAGTGCCCTTGATGGTGTTTTGTAGCCGGCGTCGTTCAATTTTGCGTTTTTCCCGGGATTGCCGGATGGACGCCAGCATGGTGTTAATGGTGTTACTCAGCAGTGCCACTTCCCGGTACCGGACATCCGGGATGGGTAACAGTGGCACCCCTTCATGGTCACAGTTTTTCATGGCCGTATCGATGTGGGTGATCGAGCGCAAGAAGTAACGTCTCAACACGGCCACCAACAGCACTGACAGCGTCACCGCGAGCACGAGAATGCTGAGCAGCTCGCTGAGCAGAACCCGATTCAGCTTCTTGGCGAGAGCCTCGTCGGATGCGTACACCGATACCTGGCCAAGGAGCTTACCATTCGCGCCAACAATGGCGGCCGTCCCGGTGTAGAAGGCCTGGCTGAGTCGTCCGTTAAGTTCCGGGTCCTGCTGCTGGTAGGGGATGTAATCGCCAGCTGCTGTGCGAATCTGGCCAGAAAGGTAGTAGGGTGTATTAATGATTTCCCCCATTTCATAGTCCTGCACAACCACCGCGAAGTGTTGTTTGAGGGCCGTCTCAGTGGCCACCAGCTTTTCGTATTCGTTGACTGAGTAGGCCTCGATATAGGGGGCAATGTTTTTGCTTAAGCGTTGCAGGCTTTCGCTGACGTCGTCGCGCGTTGCCTCAGCAAAGGACGCCCGTTGCGTGGAATAGACGTAAGCGGCATGAAATGAAAATACCAGCAATATGGTGCCAACCATCGCGAGAGTGACACGCGTCAGTAAGGAAGGCGCTCTGTGGTTTGCTGCGGCCATGGGTTACCTCAACCTCCGGGCTCAGCGCCAAGTACGTTGCGTTGGATGATCGGCAATAACGCATTCAGGTTCTGGCTGGATACCGGTAAAACAGACAGTTGCTGTACTTTTTCAATGGCGTGGCCTTGCAGATAACGGTCCATGGTGTCGACGGCTTTCTCACCCATCAGGAAAGGCTGTTGCATGCCGGCTCCGACCAGGCGCCCATCGTGAATCATCTGCACGAACTCCGGCTCGGCATCAAAACAGATCAGCAGAACCTGGCCGTCCTTTCCGGCTTCGGCAATGGCGTCCAGTGCCCCCTGATAACGGTTAGAGTCTTGCAGCCAGATGGCACGGAGGTCCGGGTGTTGAGCGATCAGGTGTTGACTGAACTCGTAGGTTTCCCGATAAGAGAAGTCTGATTTCTGGTGTATTCCGGCCGTTCTGACACCTCGCTCATCCAGGGCGCGCAGAAATCCTTCGGTTCTGGCTTTGCCGTTGGCACGTTTCTGGGGAATGGCAATAATACCGACGCTGCCCTCTGACCAGCCTCTATCCGACAGAGCCGATGCCAGCATCAGGCCTAGATCGTACGCACCCTGGTCGTTATCCGATTCGATATAGCTGACGTAATTGTCGGAGCCGGCACCGATATCTGCAATAATAACCGGGACCCTGCTCTGTTCGGCCAGCTTCAGCACGGTAACCGCTGCCGAGGAGTTGGTTGGAGACAGGATGATGCCCTCGACACCGTCTTCGATGGCCTTCACCGTAAGCTCGAGTTCTCTCCTGGCCAGGTTATCCGCACTGTAGACCGAAACGCTGTAGCCGAGCTCGCGGGCCTTATGGGTTATGCCCCCGGCCATAATATTCCAGAACGGTATTCGGGCATCGGATACCAGATAGGCAAGGCGTTTTTCTTGGGCGTGGACGTGGGGGCTTAACATGAAAAAGACAAGAAGGAGCGGGCACGCAGCTATTTTGCGAGCGCGGTTGAAAACGTTCATAGTTCTGGGATGTCGATGAGTTAAAGAATTTGCTGCATACACAAGCGACATGTTCATTGCCGGGCTGTTAATAATCAAGCAAAAATGTTCAGCATTTCACCCCTCAGCGAGCATTCTTGATTCATATCATATCTGGTAACAGAGTGGCATTATCTGGCTGGAACAACGAACGTAAATAATACCAACACACAGGTTATTGGATCGTCCGCAGGTTTCGGGGCACACCAATCAGATGTTGACGAACAGAGGGGGAGGCAATCATGGCCAACAACACAGGTTTCAGCTGGGAAGATCCACTCCTGCTTGATCAGCAACTCACCGAAGACGAACGCATGGTGCGCGACAGCGCCCGCAAATTTTGCGAAGCCGAACTCCGGCCACGGGTGCTGGAAGCGTTTCGCCATGAGCACACCGACCCGGCCATCTTTCGGGCCATGGGCAGCGCCGGCCTGCTCGGTGCCACCTTGCCGGAAGCATACGGTGGCGGCGGCCTGAACCAGGTCAGCTATGGCCTGATCGCCCGGGAAGTGGAGCGGGTGGATTCCGGTTACCGCTCGATGATGAGCGTGCAGAGTTCCCTGGTGATGCTGCCCATTTTCCAGTTTGGCTCCGAGCAGACCCGCCAGGCTTACCTGCCAAAACTGGCGTCTGGCGAATGGATCGGCTGTTTTGGCCTGACTGAGCCCGACCATGGCTCGGATCCGGGCAACATGGCGACGCGGGCCCGGGCCGTGGACGGTGGTTTTCGCCTGACCGGGAGTAAAACGTGGATCACCAACAGCCCGATTGCCGATGTGTTTGTGGTGTGGGCCAAAGACGATGCCGGCAAAATCCGGGGCTTTGTCCTGGAAAAGGGCTGGCAGGGCCTGAGCGCTCCGGTTATTCATGGCAAGGTAGGGCTGAGGGCGTCGGTGACCGGTGAAATCGTGATGGACGAGGTGTTTGTACCGGAGGCCAATGCCTTTGCTGACGTACGCGGCCTGAAAGGCCCGTTTACCTGCCTGGACTCGGCCCGTTACGGCATCAGCTGGGGCGCGCTGGGGGCGGCGGAGGATTGCTGGCATACCGCGCGCCAATACGTGCTGGACCGAAAACAGTTTAATCGGCCACTGGCGGCCAACCAGTTGATCCAGAAAAAACTGGCGGATATGCAAACCGAGATCACCCTGGCCTTGCAGGGCGCCTTACGGCTGGGCCGGATGAAGGATGAAGGCACTGCGGCGGTGGAAATTACCTCCATGATGAAGCGCAATTCCTGTGGCAAGGCCCTGGACGTGGCCCGCACCGCCCGCGATATGCTCGGCGGCAACGGCATCAGTGACGAGTTCGGTATTGCCCGGCATCTGGTGAATCTGGAAGTGGTGAATACCTACGAAGGTACTCACGACATCCACGCCCTGATTCTGGGTCGGGCCCAGACCGGCATTCAGGCCTTTTTCTGATCCGGTCTCGTGCAATCTGGTGTTTTTACTGTACAATCCCGCCCTGCTCCGGGGCGCGGTGTATCCCCCCCCAAAGTACCCCAGCTTACTGACCTGAAAGTACTTTCCGGCCCTTACCCGGTGCATAAATATCAAGGACGTCGGCGGCCCCCTGCTGCATACTCCTTCGGCTGCCACCCTCGGAAGATTTGTACCCATGCCCACCACCGTCATGTCAGGCTTTGTCCATAATTTTCTGGGTAACTCACCGATCTGGTACAAGCAGGTTATCTTGCTGTTTCTGATTGCCAATCCGGTCGTGATGTACCTGTTCGGGCCGGTTGTGACTGGCTGGTTGCTGATCGCCGAGTTCATCTTCACCCTGGCGATGGCACTGAAGTGCTACCCGCTCTTGCCCGGGGGCTTGCTGGCGACAGAGGCGTTGCTGATTGGCCTGACCACAGCGGATGCGGTTTACCAGGAGTTGTACAAGAACTTTCCGGTAATCCTGCTGTTGATGTTCATGGTCGCCGGCATCTATTTCATGAAAGAGCTGCTGCTGGTGACCTTCACCCAGATTCTGGTGGGGGTTCGCTCCAAGTCGGCGCTCTCTTTGCTGTTTTGTGCGGCGGCCGCCGTGCTGTCGGCATTCCTGGATGCCCTGACGGTAACCGCGGTGATCATCAGTGTGGCGGTGGGCTTTTTCTCGGTGTACCACAAAGTGGCCTCGGGCAAGGGCTATCAGCAAAAAGACCATAATGCCGGCAGTGATTCCGAAGTGATCGCACTGCACCGGGAAGATCTCGAGAACTTTCGGGCGTTCTTGCGCAGCTTGCTGATGCACGGCGCCATCGGTACCGCGCTGGGCGGTGTTGCCACCATGGTCGGCGAACCCCAGAACCTGCTGATCGCCAAGGTGGTGGGCTGGGATTTTGTGGGCTTCTTCCTGCACATGGCGCCGGTCAGCATTCCGGTGCTTATTGCCGGCCTGATCACCTGCTGGGCGTTGGAAAAACTGCGCTGGTTCGGTTACGGCGGCCGGCTGCCCAAGCCGGTACGCCAGGTTCTGGAAGAGTTCGCCAGCAATGAACGTACTCGCCGCACCAAAGCCGACCAGGCTGCACTCTGGGTTCAGGCCGCGGCCGCTGCGATACTGGTGATTGGTCTGGCTTTTCACCTGGCCGAAGTCGGCCTGATTGGCTTGCTGGTGATTATCCTGATCACCTCCTTTACCGGTGTCACCGACGAGCACCAGATTGGCAAAGCGTTCCAGGAGTCTCTGCCGTTTACCTCATTGCTGGTGGTGTTCTTTGCGATTGTGGCGGTGATTCACGAGAAGCACCTGTTCAAGCCAATCATTGATTACGTGCTCAGCCTGCCGGAAAGCCAGCAGCCCGGTATGTTCTTCATCGCCAACGGCTTGTTGTCGATGATCAGCGACAACGTCTTTGTGGCCACGGTGTACATCGGCGAGGTCAAGCAGGCGCTGGACGCCGGGGCCATCAGTTACGAGCACTTTCAGACCCTGGCGGTGGCAATCAATACCGGTACCAACCTGCCCAGTGTGGCTACGCCCAATGGCCAGGCGGCTTTTCTGTTCTTGCTGACTTCGGCGATTGCGCCCCTGGTGCGATTGTCTTACGGCAAGATGGTGATCATGGCGCTGCCGTATACCGTGGTTATGGGCGGTGTCGGCCTGTTTATGGTGATGTATGCCTTCTGAGTCGAGCCTTTTTTAGCTTTGGCCGCACAGAATTTTTGAGATCTGCTAATCTTTATATAAGCAAATAAAAAAAGCGGTATTCATGCGTAGTTGCCAACCTCATTGCTCCGGCATCCCTCGTTGTGCCCTGGCGCTAGCCGGGACTGTTGTTGTGCTGGCCTGCCTGCTTCACTCGATTCAGGTGAGCGCAGCAGGGCAGGATCCGAACAGCACCAAGGTGGTTCGGGTCGCCTATGCCGAGTTTCCACCTATAAGTTTTCGTAACGCGATGGGCGAACCGGCAGGTGAGTTTGTGGCGATCACCAGACAAGTGGCGGAAGACGCCGGTTACGAGCTGGAGTTTATTTACCTGCCGCTTGCCCGCGCGTATTTGTATTTACAGAATGGCAGCGTCGATTTATTAATTGGAATGACAAGCACCCCTGACCTACGCAATGACGTGCTGGAAAGCTGGATCAGCCCAATACCCGTGGAGTTGAGCGCCTGGTATCGCGAAGAGACCGCGCCCCTGAAGCATATGGATCAGTTGCATGGCAGAACCGTCATACTGATCGGCGGTTACACTTACGGTGGCCTTCGGCACTGGCTGGAGGATCAGGTCGACATTCGCATCACCGAGGCGCCAAACCACCGATCGGCAGTCGATATGCTGGTACTGGAGCGCGGTGACTACCTGCTCGATTATCGCCAACCGGTGCGTGAAGAACTGACCCAGCCATCGGACGATGTTATTCGTGAGTCTGAGCTACGAACCCGCAATACCGCCTGGTTGTTCTCGCTCGCCAGCCCCCGCGCCAGCATTCTGCGTGAAGCCTTTGACGACGCTTATTTGCGCCTTGCCGAGCGTGGTGAGGTGCCACCGGTGCGGCGGTCCATAGAGACCTTTGTCCTGCCCGGATTTCCGGAAGCCTATCGCTGAGCCTGGGGCACGGTGAGTACCAGGTCGCGATACCAGGCCTGCGCCCGCTCGCCGGTATTGTCGGCATCCGACATGATGGCAACGCCGACAATCCGGGGTGGCGCTTCACCGAACGCCTCGCGGTAATCCGCGACAATATCCCGCTCCACCGTTAGCCATTGGCCAACCTGCGCGGAGCCGGAATTGACCGCCACCATCATGGTCTGGTCGGTGAAGGCGTTGGCAATGAAGGTCTGCTCCGGCAGCC
>JAWOAO010000279.1:0-3321 GCA_046498485.1 Marinobacter sp.
ACCACGAACTCATCAATTACGGAAAAGCAGGCAGAAACCGCCATCGCGGCATCCGCCCAACCGTACGCGGTTCGGTCATGAACCCGACAGACCACCCTCATGGTGGTGGGGAAGGCCGTCAACCGATCGGTCTCAAAAGCCCCGTGTCGCCCTGGGGTAAACCGACCCTCGGACTCAAGACACGCCGCGGCAAAAAATCCAGCGACCGTCTGATCGTCAGACGCAGGAAGAAATAGAAAGGAGGAACTCACATGGCACGTTCAATCAAGAAAGGTCCATTTTGCGACGAGCACCTGATGTCCAAGGTTGAGAAGCTCAACCAGGACAACAAGAAGAAAGTCATCCAAACGTGGTCCAGACGCTCGACCATCTTCCCCGAATTCGTCGGACACACGATCGCCGTATACAACGGAAGGGAACACATCCCCGTATACGTCACTGAAGACATGGTCGGCCACAAACTGGGAGAGTTCGCTCCTACTAGGACTTTCCGTGGACACGAAAAAGACAGAAAAGCAGTCAGGAAGTAGAGGTGGATTACATGGAAGCCAAAGCACAAGTGAAAACAGTCCGCATCGCGTCACGCAAAGTCAAGCTCGTGATCGATGCGATCAGAGGCAAAGATGTCGGTGAAGCGCTCTCCATACTGGAGCACACACCGAAAGCCGCTGCGCCTGTCGTTAAGAAACTGGTACAAAGCGCCGTGGCCAATGCAGAGCACAACTACAGCATGGACACAGACAACCTGTACATCAAGGAAATCTACGTGGGAGAAGGTCCGACACTCAAACGGATCCGCCCCCGCGCTCAAGGAAGCGCAACACAAATCCTGAAAAGAACCAGCCACACGACCGTCGTCGTGGCTGAAAAAGAGTAAAGGAGGGAATCTTATATGGGTCAGAAAGTTAATCCAGTAGGATTAAGAATTGGCATCATCAAGGACTGGGATTCTCGTTGGTACGCGGATAAGAACGATGTCGCCGATCTTCTCCAAGAAGACATCAAGATTCGTGGAATGTTAGAAGAACTATACGAAAACTCAGCGGTTTCGAAAATCGAAATCGAACGTTTGAAGAATAGAATCGTCATCACCGTCCATACTGCCAAACCCGGCATGGTCATCGGACGTGAAGGCTCAGTTAAAAAAGCTGTCGTCGCCAAGCTCAAGGAACTCACCGACAAACAGATCATCCTGAATGTCGTCGAAGTGAAAAAGCCCGAGCTCAACGCGAAACTTGTCTCGGAAAGCATCGCGACTCAGCTTGAAAACCGTGCGTCTTTCAGACGTGTACAGAAAATGGCGATCCAACGCGCAATGCGCAGCGGCGCCAAAGGGGTCAAGACCCTTGTCAGCGGTCGTCTCGGCGGCGCGGAAATCGCCCGTGAAGAAGGCTATAGCAAAGGCAATGTCCCCTGCGAGGAAGCGGAGCCTGAGCAACAAGTACAAAAAGCCGTTACACCGTCAGTTCGCAAGAAGGTAAGGAGATTGAAGAATGAATAACAACAAATTACTTCGACGTGAATCCGGGTGGCTGGTTGGCACCCACCCGGTCATGTCCATAGGGTCTGGCCTGCTGGTTATAGCCTTTCTGCTGTTTTCCGTGGCCGACCCGACCTATGCCAACTCGGTTTTCAGTGCAGCAAAAGCCTTTATTGCCGCTGAGTTCGCCTGGTACTACGTGGGGATGATGAGTTTCGTGCTGTTCCTGGTGGTGGGGCTGGTCTTCACACGCTATGGCAGCATTCGCCTGGGCAAGGACAGTGACCGGCCTGAGTTCAGTAACTTTTCCTGGTTTTCCATGCTGTTTGGCGCTGGCATTGGTATTGGCATTCTCTTCTGGAGTATTGCCGAGCCCATCTATCACTTCCAGAGCAATCCTTTCGTCAGCGAAGGGCAGCAGCTAACCGTTGAAGCGGCCCAGGCCGCCATGAGGATCTCCATTTTCCATTGGGGCCTGCACGGCTGGGGACTGTTCGCCATGATCGGCCTGATATTGGCGTATTACCATTACCGCAAAGGTCTGCCGCTTTCCATTCGGTCAAGCCTGTACCCGGTCTTCGGCGATCGCATTTACGGCCCCATTGGCCACATTGCAGATTTGCTTGCGGTGTTTGGAACGGTGTTCGGAATCGCGACTTCCCTGGGGCTTGGGGCACAGCAGATCAACTCTGGCCTGAACTATATGACCGGCATTGAGGTTTCCACCACCAACCAGGTCATGATCATCGCCCTGCTCTCGGTCATCGCCACAGTCTCTGTTCTGAGCGGTCTGAATCGTGGCATTCGCCTGCTAAGCGAACTGAACATGCACTTGACCATGGTAATGCTGGCAATTTTTGTAATTGTCGGGCCCACCGCTTACCTGCTTGGCGCATTGGTTACCAACTTCGGTGACTATGCCGTTAACGCCATTGAGCTCGGTTTCTGGGTAGACCCCGATCCTGATGGGAAGTGGCAGGGGTGGTGGACTATTTTTTACTGGGGCTGGTGGATTGCCTGGGCACCTTTCTGCGGCATCTTCATTGCCCGCATATCCAAGGGACGTACCATTCGCGAATTCATTCTCGGTGTGCTGATCGCCCCCACAATGCTTGCCCTCATCTGGATTACCATCTTTGGCAATGCCGCGATGTATATCGAGTTGTTCGGAGGCGGTGGTGTGGTGGAAGCAACAAATGCAGACACCACCATGGCGCTGTTCAAGACGATTGAAATGCTGGCGGGCAATGAACTGCTCACCGCCCTGATGGCTAGCATCTGTATCATCATGCTGGTGACCTACTTCGTAACCTCCGCTGACTCGGCAACCCTGGTTATCTGCACCCTGATATCCATGGGGGCAGAGCACCCGCTGGCCCGTTACCGTGTGTTCTGGGGCGCGGCGGTCGGCGCCGTGGCCGCAGTACTGCTTCTTGCCGGGGGACTGGAGGCGTTGCAACCCGCCACCATCGTCGCCGCCCTGCCTTTCTCCTTTATCCTCATCCTGGCGATCTACGGTCTCTTCAAGTCACTGAGCCTGGAGCCACTGCCGGGCAGGGCAACCAAGACGGCCAAAGTGCCCCTGGCAACCACGCCTAAGATTGAACCGGTTTCAGCCACGCTCTGACCAGGGTGGGCATTGCCTGAGCCACAGGTGATGCCCTTATCAAATCCCAATAATCCGTGAGCCATGAGTGCCAGAGCGCACCCTGGCCCATAAACCAACTAACGATGGTGTAAATATGACTTCGCAAATAACACTTCCGCGCATAATGCATATTGGTGATGGTGCATCCCGGCAGATTTCCCAGGTTCTCGGGAGCATCGGTTGCAGCCACCCT
>JAWOAO010000328.1:0-3954 GCA_046498485.1 Marinobacter sp.
CCGCCCGGGCCGCACCGCGCTGTCCATCGCCGGAATCGCCATGGCCACGGCCATTGTGGTGGTGGGCAATTTCCAGTTCAGCTCGGTGTCACTGATGGTACACACCCAGTTTGCCCGGGTTCAGAAGCAAGACCTGACCGTTACCCTGACCGATCCGGTCAATCAGTCCGCCCTGTATGGCATGGTCAGACAACCCGGCGTGCTCTATACCGAAGGCCGGCGTCAGGTCGCCATAGAATTGGTTAACGGCCACCGGCGCTGGCGCACGGCGCTCACGGGCATCCCCGAGCACGCTGAACTCCAGTTTGTGGTGGACAAAAACCTGAACAACGTCAGCCTTCCCCCGGCCGGCCTGCTGCTCACCGATTTTCTGGCGGCAGCCCTCAACATCCTCCCCGGCGATCAGGTTCAAGTGCGTGTCCTCGAAGGCCAACGCCCCACGCTGCAACTGCCCGTAGCGGGCATCACCAGCGAGTTTCTGGGCGTGGGTGCCTACATGAATCTGGCTGCGATGAACCGGGCTTTGCGCGAAGGCCCGGTGGTCAACCAGGTGCTGCTCAATCTGGAGGCCGAGCTGGCGGACACCGTGTATCGAGACCTGCGCGACAGCCCCCGGGTGGCGGGCACCAACCTGCGCCAGGCCATGCTGGACAGCTTTTTCGAGACCCTGGCCAGAACTTTCCTCACCTACACTTTCATCATCAGCCTGCTAGGCGGCATTATTGCCTTTGGCGTAATCTACAACACCGCCAGAATTTCCCTGGCCGAGCGCGGGCGGGATCTCGCCAGCTTGCGCGTGCTGGGCTACAGCCACAACGAGGTGTCTCACATTCTACTGGGCGAGCTGGCGATTCTGCTCATTCTGGGTATACCGCTGGGCTGGGCCATCGGCCTGGGCCTGGCCAATCTGGTAGTGACCGCACTGCAAACCGAGCTGTACCGGGTGCCGCTGATCATCACCGGGAAAACCCTGGCACTGGCCGCCAATGTGGTGGTGGCCTCGGCCCTGTTATCGGGTTTTATTACCTGGCGGAGGCTCCGTAAACTGGACCTGGTGGCCGTGCTGAAAACCCGGGAATAATCAACGTCTGAGGAAAGAGGCCTGCCATGGCAACACACACAAGCGCGCTGGGAAAATGGATCTTCTGGTCTGTTATGGCCTTGCTGGTCGCCACCGTTTTTTTCTTCGTTCTGCGCCCCGAGCCGGTTTGGGTGGATCTGGCTACCGTGCAACGGGGTCCGATGGAAGTAACCATCCTGGAAGAAGGCAAAACCCGGGTAAAAGACCGTTACCAGATCTCCGCCCCGGTCACCGGCTACCTGCACCGGCTGCCCATGGAAGTGGGCGATCCGGTCATCCCCGGTGAACTGCTCACCTACGTAGCGCCCATACCCGCCAGTATTCTCGATGCCCGCAGCCGCGCCGAGGCCGAAGCCCGCGTCGCCGCGGCCAACGCAGCAGTGCAATCCATCAACCAGAAAGTCGCGGCCGCCCAGGCCGACGCCGAATTTGCCCAGCAGGAATACCAACGGCTGCAGGCGCTGGAGGCCTCCCGCTTCGTGTCCAGCGAACAGCTACAACTGGCGAGAACTACTGCTGCCAGAGCTCAGGCCATTCTGCGCTCGGCAAAGTTTGATGAAGAAGTCGCCGCCCACGAACTGGCGGCCGCCCGCACCCGGCTGCAGGTATCCGCCGCCAGCCAGAACGGTGACAGGCCGGCCGAACGCGTGGCGGTTCGGTCACCGGTCAACGGCGCCATTCTCAGCATTGTGCGCAAAAGCGAAGGCGTCATCCACACCGGCGAACCTATTCTGGAAGTGGGCGACCCCGGCGCGCTGGAGGTAGTGGTTGACGTTCTGAGCTTTGACGCCATCAAACTGCAACCCGGGCTGAAAACCCGCTTGAGCGGCTGGGGCGGTCCGGCACTGGAGGCTGTGGTCAGGCGCGTGGAGCCGGTAGGTTTCGTTGACGTGTCCGCGCTGGGCGTGGAGGAACAGCGGGTGAAAGTGATTGCCGATATGGTCAGCCCACACCAGCAATGGGAACTTCTGGGCGATGGCTACCGGGTAGACGCCGAGTTCATCCTCTGGCAATCCGAAGACACCCTGCAGGTGCCCGCCTCTGCCCTGTTCCGCCATGATGGCGGCCACGCAGTGTTTCTGGTGAGTGCCGATGTCGCCAACTTGCAGCCAGTGCAAACTGGCGCCAGCAACGGCCTGACGACGGTGGTGATGGCCGGGTTAAAGGTGGGGGATAACGTCGTCAGGCACCCGGGGCGGGGGTTGAATGATGGTGCTCGGGTCAGAGTCCGGTGACCGGCCTCCAGCCGCATCGCTTGCCCCCGGCGCGACTCCCTCGGCATCCCGGTTTATCACCTGAGTTATTGATGGATGCTGTCGTAAAAACACACCCGGTTGGCATCGGATTCTTTGGCCTGGTACATGGCCTGATCCGCAGCCTCCAGCAACGCGCCAGGGTCACGGGCATCCTGAGGGTAGAAGGAGACCCCGATGCTTGCGGAAATATTAACGCTCTGTTCTGCCACCCGAAAGGGCTTTTCAAGTGCATTAATAACCGTCTGGGCCACAAACTCAACGTCCTTGCGCTGCCGAGCACCGGTAAGAATCACAGTGAATTCATCACCGCCCAGACGGGCCACCGTGTCTACCTCGCGGACACAATCCGTCAGCCGCTTTGCCACTTCAGACAATAGATTGTCCCCCGCTTCATGGCCGAGCAAATCATTGACCTCCTTGAAACCGTCAAGATCCATAAACAGCACGGCAACCGTCAGACTGCTGCGCTTTGCGTGTTTGACTTCCTGCTCCAGGCGATCCAGAAAAAGACGACGATTCGGCAGTCCGGTCAGCAGGTCATGATGAGCGTTGTACCAGACTTCTTCCTCCGCAAGCGCCCGTTCGGTCACATCCCGGAGAATGCAAACCGTCGCGTCGGTGTGCTGCTGCTCATCTAATACCGGCGCAAGCAGATATTCAAACCGCTCGCCATGGCCAGAAGAAAACCGATGGGTAAGCTTGCCTCGATAGGTGGACTGGTCAGCCATCACCTTTTCCAGCTGCGGCTGGATGTCCGCGGCGAACGTAAAACCAAGATCAAAGGCCGTTTTTCCGATAATGGCCTCAAGCTCCAGAGCAAAAAGATCGGCCGTGGCCTTGTTGGCGTAAATAAAATGGCCCTCGAGATCCATTACACAAATCGGATCGGGGGACGCCACCAGGATGGCGCCGAACAAGCGCGTTTCCATCTCTTTTACCGTGGCGTAATGCTCCAGCGATTCGGCGACCGCCTGATCAACGGCTTCATGAAAACGGGTAAGGTCCGCAAGCTGCCGTTCAGAAACCATCAGATGAGTTTTCGACCAGAGTGACACCACGCTCGCACGCAGCGCCCGGAACTCGGAGACGGTATCCATAACGCTGAAGCCACTGGAGTGGCGATCGCCACCGTGCACTTCTGCCCAGGACACCCCTTTACCTTCCCGCCCGTGGCCTTTCGATTTGGCGGTTCGCTCTGCTTCACTCTGATGTGATTCGAGATCATCGGCAATCGCCAGCAGCATTTCTCTGGCGTGGTCGCGCAGCCCGGTCTTGTCCATACGCTCGGCAGGGAGAATGGTTTCGGCAAATTCTTCCCAAGCCTGAAGAATCGGCTCTATTTCTGCCCTGATAAAATCCGCAAATCGCACACTCATTGGCATCTCTTTGACTCACAGCCCGTACAAAAAGGATCCGACGCTACTTCATTTTTAATAAGATCCGTCATGGAAATCTATAATAAAGTCTCTGGCCGCACAGTTCGTTAAATTTTGCTCACTTATCATGTCCCGCCCTTTATCATCGTTTGCGCAACTCAGTGCGCTAGCGAACAGACCGGACAAAGCCGATCACCTAGTGTGAATCGAGATAAGGCAAAGGAGCAGCCTGAACAGAAAG
>JAWOAO010000401.1:0-3097 GCA_046498485.1 Marinobacter sp.
GATCCCCTGACACGACTCTATAATCGCCGCTACTTCATGGCGGAAGGGGAATACCTGCTGGAGAAGGCCAAGTCTGCCGGCGAGCCCTTGTCGGTGATTGCTGTGGATATCGATTACTTCAAGGCCGTAAACGATACCCATGGCCATAATGCAGGGGATCAGGTGCTGACAAAAATTGCTGCTATCTTTAAACAGCATAGTCGGTCGCGTGATCTGATCGCGCGTTTTGGGGGTGAAGAATTTGTGATTCTTCTGCCAGGTGCAGACCTTGAGGAAGCGCGAAGTTGCGCTGAGAGAATTCGGGAAGCGGTTGAAAGCTCGGCGCTTGTTCTTGACGGGGGCGACCCGATCCGGATTACCGTGAGTTTGGGGCTGGCAGAAGTAAACGCTTCACTGGAGTCGGTCGAGGATGCGGTCAACCGTGCAGATAAAGCGCTCTATGATGCCAAGAATCATGGCAGAAATCGTGTTTGTTGCTATCAGGCCAGCCCTCTAACAATAACAACATGAGAGAAAGGAAAGCTTACCGTGGCTCACTATGATGTTGTCATCGAAGGTGGCCGTTACTTCGACGGCACCGGCGCGCCGTCTTCTCTCCGCAATCTGGCGATCAAGGATGGCCGCATTGCCAGGGTGACGGGTGAACCCATTGACCCTGGCCAGGCCGATCGGGTGATTGATGCCACCGGCAAGTGGGTCATGCCAGGGTTTCTGGATACCCACACTCACTACGATGCTGAATTACTGGTGAGTCCAAGTCTGTCCGAGTCGGTGCGCCATGGCGTAACCACGGTGCTGGTGGGCAGCTGTTCCCTGAGTATGATTTGCAGCGATTACGAAGATGCCTCCGACATCTTTACCCGGGTGGAGACGGTGCCGCGGGAGCGGGTATTGCCGATTCTGAAGGCCCACAAGACCTGGTCGACACCCAAGCAGTGGGTGGAACATGTCAAGACAATACCGCTTGGCCCCAACGTCATCAGTTTTCTGGGGCACAGTGACCTGCGGGTTGGCGTGATGGGCCTGAGCCGGGCCACTGACCTGGCCATTCAGCCCAGCGACGACGAGATGCAGGCCATGGAGGCGCACCTCAAGGAAGCGCTGGATGAAGGCTTCCTGGGGTTGTCGACCATGTGCCTGAAATGGGACAAGGTGGACGGTGACCGGGAGTGGTCGAAGAGCCTGCCCAGTACCTATGCCCGGTGGGGTGAAATTGCCCGCCTGAACAAGCTGGTGCGTCAGTACGGCCGGGTGCATCAGGGCGCGCCGAATGCGGCGACACCGTTGCAGATTCTGCAGTATGTGCGTGAATGCCTGGGCTGGCTGCGCCGGCCTCTGAAAACCACGCTGATCAGCCAGATGGACCTCAAGGGCAGCGCCTATCTGACCAACCTCACCAGGCTGACCTCGATATTCACCAATGCGTTACGCGGTGATTTTCGCTGGCAGGTGTTACCCACACCGTTCACGGTCTATGCCGACGGCATCGACGTGGTGTTCTTCGAAGAGTTCGGGGCTGGCGAAATGGCGCTGGACCTGAAAAACGCCGTCGAGCGCAATGAACTGCTCAAAGACGAGGCCTACCGCCGCAAGTTCCGCAAATTCTACGGCGAAAAGCTGAGTCCGCGGGTGTGGCAGCGGGACTTTGGCGACGCCATGATCATCGATTGTCCGGATCAATCGCTGATCGGCAAGAATTTTGAAGAAGTGGCCAGGGCGCGCGGCATTCATGTGGTGGATCTGTTCCTGGATCTGGTGGTGGAGTTCGGCAAGAACATTCGCTGGTACACCACCGTGGGCAATCACCGCAAGCAGGTGCTCAAACGCATCGTCAAAGACCCTCGTTCTCTCATTACTTTCAGCGATGCCGGCGCCCACATTCGCAATATGGCGTTCTACAACCTGCCGCTGCGAATGCTGAAGCTGGTGCACGAATCTGTTGAGGAAGGCGACCCGGTAATGACCATGGAGCAGGCCGTATACCGGCTGACCGGTGACCAGGCCGACTGGTTCGGCGTTGACGCCGGCAAAATCCGCGAAGGTGACCGGGCCGATGTGGTGGTGCTGGACCCGGCCGGCTTTGATCAGAACCTGGAGGCGGTCTACTGGGGCGAGATGGAAAACTTCGATCTGCAGCGCCTGGTCAACCGCAACCCGGGCCTTGTGAAGACCGTGCTGATCAACGGCAAGCTGGCGGTCGATGACGAGCAGTTGTCGCCGGGCCTGGGGCAGGAGCTGGGCTTTGGTGGGTTTATTCCAGCCAGATAGGCTGGCTATCGGCGCCCGCAGCGGCCTGCTGTCCGGATGGTAACCGTTAAACCCTGTCATGTCGGCTAACATGGGTGGTTCGTTCAACGCATGTTCAGTTCATCCGGGATGGGGTAGGTGTTCACCAATGGCCAAAGCGTCTCTTGTTCGCAAATCCCTGCGCATTGTCGCGCTGATGTTCGTTGGCCTGATGGCGCTGGTGTTGCTGGTGATTCTGCTGTTCCGGTTTGTAAATCCGCCCACCTCCGCCTTCATGCTGGGTTATCTGATGGAGAACCCCGGGCAGTCGCTGCAACACGAGTGGGTGGCCATGACCGAAATTTCGCCCTGGATGCCGCTGGCGGTGGTGGCCAGTGAGGACCAGCGCTTCCCGCATCATCGGGGCGTGGATGTGGATGCCATCCGCAAGGCGGTGTCGGAATACAAGGCTGGCGACGGGTTGCGGGGTGCCAGTACCATCACCCAGCAAACTGCCAAAAACCTCTTCCTCTGGAACGATCGCAGCTTTGTCCGCAAGGTCATCGAGGCCGGCCTGGCCGTAACCATCGATGGCCTTTGGCCAAAACAACGGGTGCTGGAGGTGTATCTGAACATCGCTGAATTCGGCCCGGGCATCTACGGCGTGGAGGCGGCCAGCCAGGCCTACTTCGCAAAGCCGGCCCGGTACCTCACCCAGGCCCAGGCCGCCCGCCTGGCGGCGGTGTTACCCAATCCCAAGGTGTTGAGTGTAAACGCGCCCTCGGCCTATGTGCAGGAGCGGGTGACCTGGATACAACGGCAGATGGATCAGCTGTCCGGACTTCGGTATCTCGACGGGCTTTAGTGGGTT
>JAWOAO010000465.1:0-4250 GCA_046498485.1 Marinobacter sp.
CGACCTCCGGTGATACCGGCTCGGCGGCGATCGAAGGCTGTCGTCGCTGCAAGCATGTGGATATTTTCATTCTGCATCCGCATCAGCGCGTATCGGAAGTCCAGCGTCGTCAGATGACCACGGTGCAGGGTGACAACATCCACAATATCGCGATCAAGGGCAACTTCGACGACTGCCAGCGCATGGTGAAGGAGAGTTTTGGTAATCAGTCGTTCCTGGGTGGCAAAACCCAGCTGGCGGCGGTGAACTCGATCAACTGGGCACGCATCATGGCCCAGATTGTGTATTACTTTCAGGCGTCACTGGCGCTCGGTGGCCCGGACCGCAGCATGGCGTTCTCGGTACCGACCGGTAACTTTGGCGATATTTTCGCCGGTTATCTGGCCAAAAAAATGGGATTGCCGATCAACCAGCTGGTTATCGCCACCAATCGTAACGACATCCTGCATCGCTTCATGAGCGGCAACAAGTACGAGCAGCATCAGCTTGAGCATACCCTGTCGCCGAGCATGGACATCATGGTGTCGAGTAACTTCGAGCGCCTGTTGTTCGATTTGCACGGTCGTGATGGGGCCGCGGTGAAAGCCTTACTGGAAAGCGCCAGCAAGGGCCCGGTCAGCATCGAAGATTACCGCTGGCGGCAGGCTCGTAAACTGTTTGACAGCGATGCGGTGGACGACCAGAGCACCTGCGACACCATCCGTGAAACCTTCGAGCAGAACGAGTACCTGCTGGACCCGCATACCGCCATTGGCGTTCGAGCGGCCCGCAACTGTCGACGTGACAGTGCCGTCCCAATGATCACACTGGGTACCGCCCACCCGGCCAAGTTCCCGGATGCCATCGTCGAAGCCGGCCTGACCATAAAGCCGCAGCTGCCGGCCCACATGGTCGGTCTGTTCGAGCGGGAAGAGCGTTACACGGTGCTGGATAACAATCTGGCCGAAGTCCATGACTTCATCGCCAGGCACTGGAAAAACGCCGGATCGGCATGACTCCAAAAAAAATCCTGCGCCGCCCCCAGCCAGCGGATACGCCAGGCTGGGGAGACAATCTCCCGGCCATCCTCCGCCGGCTTTACGCCGCCCGGGGGGTTCATTCTGATGACCAGCTCCAGTACACCCTGAAACACCTGGCTTCGCCCATGCAATTGCGGGGCATCGACCGGGCCGTTGAGCTGCTGGCCGATGCCGTGATTCAGCAGCAGCGGGTGATGGTGCTGGGCGACTTCGATGCCGATGGTGCCACCAGCACCGCGGTCGCTATGCTCGGGCTATCCATGCTGGGCGTTCCATCAGTGGATTTTCGGGTGCCCAGCCGTTTTTCTGACGGTTATGGCCTGACCCCGGGCATTATCCATCGGCTGCAGGATGACGGTGATTTGCCCGATCTTCTGGTAACCGTGGACAACGGCATCTCCGCCATCGAAGGCGTGCGCGCCGCCCGGGAATTGGGCATCAAGGTGGTGGTTACCGACCACCACCTGGCCGGCGAGGAACTGCCGGACGCCGATGCCATCGTCAACCCTAACCAGCCCGGCTGTCCGTTCCTGAGCAAGAACGCGGCCGGCGTGGGGGTGATGTTCTATGTGCTGACGGCGCTGCGCAAGCACCTGCGCGATAAAAACCTGTTACCGGACCCGGAACCAAACCTGGGCACCCTGCTGGATCTGGTTGCTCTGGGCACCGTGGCCGACGTGGTGCCGCTGGACCACAACAACCGGATTTTTGTAGAGCAGGGCATTCGCCGCATCCGCAAGGGCGAAGCCCGTCCGGGCATCCTGGCCCTGCTGGAAGTGGCCGGACGCGATTACACCCAGATCAGCTCCACCGACCTCGGTTTTGTTGTCGGCCCCCGGCTGAATGCCGCCGGCCGCCTGGATGACATGAGCGTCGGCATCGCCTGCCTGCTGGCGGACAGCCATGATGAAGCCCTGCGCCTGGCCCGGGAGCTGGACAACTTCAATCGTGAACGCCGCACCATTGAAAAGGACATGAAGCACCAGGCCCAGGAGCTGCTGGCGTCGATGTCGCTCGATATCGAAGGTTTACCCTGGGGTCTGGCCCTGTTCGACGCAGACTGGCACCAGGGCGTGATTGGCATACTGGCGGCGCGAATCCGTGAACAGACTCATCGCCCGACCATCGCCTTCGCGCCGGACGACGACGGCGAACACCTCAAAGGCTCTGCCCGCTCCATCCCGGGCCTGCACATCCGTGATGCGCTGGCAGTGGTCGACGCCAAAAACCCGGGCCTGATGAAAAAGTACGGCGGCCATGCCATGGCAGCCGGCATGACCATCGCCCGTGCCGACCTGGACGCCTTCAGCACGGCCTTCGACCAGGCCGTGCGGGCGACCCTGAGCGCGCAAGACCTGGAAGCCGCCATCGTGACCGACGGCCCGCTGGCCCCCGAAGAGCTGAATCTTGATACAGCCTACCTGCTCAAACGCGGCGGCCCCTGGGGCCAGCATTTCCCCGAGCCGATCTTTGATGGCGAGTTCCGGGTAGTGAGCCAGCGGGTGGTTGGCGAGAATCACCTGAAGCTGGTGCTGCAGCCAGTCGAGGGTGGCGGCATTATTGACGGCATTGCGTTCAATACCGGGCCGGAAGTGCCGGACTACACCCGGTCTGGCGCGCGGGTAGTGTATAAGCCGGATGCCAACAGCTTTCGCGGGCGGACCAATTTGCAATTGTTGGTGGATTATCTGGAGCCTCTCAGCTGATTTAGCAAGCGTATTCCGGTAGAATCCGCCCTCAGTTTTTATCGCATCATTTTTCAAAAGCGAGACAAGGTTTCATGGAAGTTAATCCTATTGTGGTGAAGATCAAAGAGCTTCGCGAGCGCACTGAAGCGCTGAGGGGGTATCTTTGACTACGACCAGCGTAGTGAGCGTCTGGTCGAAGTAGAACGTGAACTCGAAATGCCGAAAGTATGGGAGGAGCCCGAGCGCGCTCAGGCTCTGGGCAAAGAGCGTTCTGACCTTGAACTGATCGTCCGGACCATCGACAACCTGACCAGTGGCCTGAGCGATGCAGAAAGCCTGCTCGACATGGCCGTGGAAGAGGACGACGAAGGCACCGTCGAGGAAATCGTGGCCGATATTGAGGGTCTTGATAAAGAACTCGAAAAACTCGAATTCCGCCGCATGTTTTCCGGTGAGATGGACCCCAATAACGCCTATCTGGACATCCAGGCCGGCTCTGGCGGCACCGAAGCCCAGGACTGGGCCAACATGTTGTTGCGCATGTACCTGCGCTGGGCCGAGCGTCGCGGTTTCAAGGCCGAGATCATCGAACTGCAGGAAGGTGAAGTGGCCGGCATCAAGGGTGCCACCCTGCACATCCAGGGCGACTACGCCTACGGCTGGCTGCGCACCGAAACCGGCGTGCACCGGCTGGTGCGCAAGTCGCCATTCGATTCCGGTAACCGTCGCCATACCTCGTTCTCATCGGTGTTTGTGTCACCGGAAGTGGACGACAGTTTCGTCATCGAAATCAACCCGTCCGATCTCCGGGTGGATGTTTACCGGGCCTCCGGTGCCGGTGGTCAGCACGTTAACCGGACCGAATCCGCGGTACGACTGACCCACAACCCCAGCGGCATTGTGGTGGCCTGTCAGGCTGGTCGAAGCCAGCACCAGAACAAAGATCAGGCTATGAAGCAGCTGAAAGCCAAGCTGTTCGAGCGTGAAATGCAAGAGCGTAACGCCGAGAAGCAAAAGCAGGAAGACGCCAAGTCTGACATCGGCTGGGGCAGCCAGATCCGTTCCTACGTACTGGATGACAGCCGTATCAAGGATCTTCGCACCAAGGTGGAAACCAGCAACATCCAGTCGGTGCTCGATGGTGACATCGACAAGTTTATCGAAGCCAGTCTGAAGATGGCGCTGTAACCAGCGCCACCCAACCCGATCCGGACAACCCCGACTTTTTAGTGAGCCAACATGACTGAACACACCCAGAACGTCGCACAGCCCGAGGACAACAAGCTGATCGTCGAGCGCCGAGCCAAGCTGGCGGCACTGCGGGAGCAAGGCAATCCGTTCCCGAACGACTTCCGTCGCGATGCCACCGCGGCCGAGTTGCAGGAAAAATACGGTGCCAACTCCAAGGAAGAGCTCGAGGCGATGGGCATCGAGGTGGCCATTGCTGGCCGCATGATGCTCGATCGCAAGGCATTCAAGGTGGTTCAGGACATGACTGGCCGCATCCAGATCTACGCCTCCAAGGATGTCCAGAAAGATACCA
>JAWOAO010000133.1:0-7265 GCA_046498485.1 Marinobacter sp.
GCCGCCACTGCGGGTGCGCCAGGCAATAATCGGTGGCCTTGCGGGTGTTGCTCTGTTTGACCGGATCGGCGCTCTGCTCCGGCACCGAGGGTGACGCCATTGGGGACAGGAAATAATGTCGAGCGCGAATACCCAGAAAGTGCTCCGGCGGCGCCAGGGGTTGTGGATACACCAGTTTCAGTTCATCACACTCAGTGATCACTACCTCGGCATCGGCCTTCGGGCTGACGCACAGCCAGTCAATACCCGCCGGGGCGGCCAGGGTACCGTTGGTTTCCACCCCGATTTCAAAACCGGCCGCATGGAAGGCGTCAATCAACGGCTGGTCCAGTTGCAGCAAGGGTTCACCACCGGTGCAGACAACATAGGGTGTGCCCGGTGCCTTCGGCCACAGGTTGCGAATGTGGGCGGCTAAGGCCTCAGGGGATTCAAAACGCCCGCCATTCTGGCCATCGGTGCCGACAAAGTCGGTGTCGCAAAAGTGACAGACGGCACTGGCCCGGTCTTTTTCGCGCCCGGTCCACAGATTGCATTTGCTGAACCGGCAAAACACCGCGGCCCGGCCAGCCTGAGCGCCTTCGCCCTGAAGCGTGTAAAATGCCTCTTTAACCCGATACATCAGGCATCGCCCTCATCGCGGTCAATAGCCTCATAAGGCAATGGATCTTCAAGGCCATGAGCCGCAAACGCTTCGAGACGCTCGACGCAGGAACCACAAACGCCACAGGCCTGTTCGCGGCCGTTATAGCAGGTCCAGGTCTGGCTATAATCCAGGCCAAGCTTGAGGCCTTCAGCGAGAATTTCACCCTTGTTGAGCTTCATGAACGGTGCTTCGATTCCGACCGGTTGGTAGTTGGCCACCCGGCACACGGCATCCATCTTCTCGACAAATTCCGGCCGGCAATCCGGGTAGATCGCATGATCGCCCCCGTGCGCACCGTACCAGACCGCCTGGGCGCCCACCGTGACGGCATAACCGGTCGCCAGCGACAACAGGATCATGTTGCGATTCGGCACCACGGTCGATTTCATGCTGTCTTCCTGATAATGGCCCTGCGGAATGTCAATATCCGAGGTCAGTGACGACCCGGCCATGACCTCGTTCATGGCCCGGATATCGATTACCTTGTGCGCAATGCCTTCGGCCTGGCAAACACTGCTGGCCGCCTCAAGCTCACGGACATGACGTTGTCCGTAGTTGAACGACAGCGCGTGGACGTTGAAGCCCTGCGCACGAGCCAGATGCAGCAAGGTAAAAGAATCCATGCCTCCGGAGTAAATCACGACAACAGTGTCAGTCATGGGGTGGCCACCAGGATAGAAAGGGATTTGTCATCAGGCTTTTACAAACCATGGTTATATTGTAACAGCGCCACAACCGCTTGGGTTCGCGTCCGGCCAAGATCGGGGGTAAACTCGAGGGAAAACGACAAAGACCCAACGTTGGTTCCATGACATCTAACAACAGCCCGGCATTCATCGATTTTGAAGCATCCAGTCTCGACCTGATCTCAAGCTACCCGATCGAGGTCGGCGTGTGCATGCCCGATGGCGCCTTGCACAGCTGGTTAATTTGTCCTCATGTGCTCTGGCGCGACTGGTCTGAGAGCGCCGAAACCATCCACGGTATATCCCGCTCAAGTCTGGAGCAGAAGGGCATGGCCGTCAGTGATGTCGCAAAACAGTTGAACGAACTGCAACTGGACCAGGTGTTCTGTGACGCCTGGACTTTTGACAGTTTTTGGCTGCACCGCCTGTTCCGGGCCGCCGGAGAAACTCCGACGTTCCAGCTTGAATCGGTGTCCATGCTGCTCAACCCGGCACAGGTACGACAGTGGTCAGGCATACGCCGACGGGTCATCGCAGACCTTGGCCTGCCCGTTCACCGGGCCGCCAACGATGCCCTGATTCTCCACAAGATCTGGGAGAAAGTGATGTGCCCGGGCGAAGCTGCCGTACCATGACGCCCTGATCACTGAACATAAAAAAAACGCAGCCAATTGGCTGCGTCGAAAGGAGAGATCCAGCCGATAACTGATGCTCAGCTATCGTGGATTGCACAACGTAAAAAACACGTGACAGGGGGCATTGTGCCGACAGGCCTTCGAAGTGTCTGTACGGGTTTGCCGAAGCGGCCGGACTATTGCAAGCCATTCAATAGCCGATATTGCCGCCATGCACCATGGCGTAATTATTCACCACATCGTGAATTTTCTCCTGGGAGTAGGGCTTGACCACATAACCGTTGGCACCGGCGCTGATCGCCCGTTGAATGCTCTCGATAGAATCATCCGCGGTCACCAGAACGATGTGCTGATTCTCCCGAACCCGCTTGAAACGCGTCATCAGCTCGTGGCCGTTGCCATCCGGCAAACCAAGGTCCAACAGAATGACCTGGTATTCACTGGCCTCAAACGCCGCTCTCGCCGAGGCCGCATCACCACATTCTGACACCCGTGTTGCGCCTGCTTTGTAGAGCATCTCGACCAGCCGCTCCCGCATCACCGGCTCATCTTCAACTACCAATACTCTCAGATCCGTCATCGGTCTTCTCCTGTCTTATCCGGCCCGGTCAGTCGGTATCATTGCCTGTTCGGCGCGGCAAATCCAGCGGCGCAGCCCTGGACCTGCCGCCGTCAGCACCCTGCTTCGCCGGCGTTTGCTCGGGTTCGTCGGCACTCGACTGAGCCCGGTCTGTCCGCACAAGGATATTGGCGATACTGACTGCCGTGGTGTAAAGCGAAATGGCAACGATCAGCAGCACCGGCTGAACAAAGGCCACAAATCCCGGAATCCCGGCGTTGCCGGTCAGGCTCAAAATCAGAATGATGGCCGGGCCCAGCACCACAAACAGCGTCAGCGCGATAAAGAACACAATGCGTTCCTTATAGCGCCCCAGATCACGATTGGTTACCAGGCCCAGCACAAACTTGCCAATGGCCAGCCCGGCCAGTATCGCGGCAGCAATACTGAGATCCGGGTGCATCAGGGTTTGATACAGGTTACCGTCCCACAACCGCTGCATGGCGATCACCAGAAACGGGAAAAGTACAAACAGAATATCAGCGTAGGTACCATACATCATGCTGAGTGAATAATGTTCCTGCGGTTGTCGGTTGTCATTCATTGCCCTGTTCCTGTGTCATTTCCCGTTCACCGGCCCCCCTGGAGGGCGCGTTCTATCATTGCTTCGAGCGTGTTCAATTCGTTGCTGATCTCTGGCCAGTCTGTCGACTGCGCTTTCAGCAGGGTTTCAAGCGCGGCCGCCTGCTGCGTCATCAGCGGGTAGCCCATGGCACTGGCCGTGCCTCTGATCTGATGACACTCTGACGTCAACACCGCCAGATCCCGAGCGTTAAAAGCGTGCTGCAGGCGCTCGCGCCGGGGCCCCAGACCCTCAAGAAAACGCGGTACCAGGTGAGCAATTCCGTCATCGTTTGCTCCAGTCTCAGCGTTCACGGTCAGGTAGCGCGCCAGCATGGCCTGCAGGTGGCTCTGATCAATCGGTTTGTGAAGCACGCCGTCACAGCCTGCCTCAAGCATGGCGTCGTTTTCGCGCGGATCACCCGCGGTAACGGCAATGATCGGCCGGCGAAATCCGGCCTGGCGCAACAACCGGGTTGCCGCCATACCGTCCATTTCCGACAGGTGCCGAGCCATCAGCACCAGGTGCACAGTATCCGCCAGGGCCTGGCGCACCGCCTGATCACCGCTGGCCACCGGCACCGGCTCAACGCCATAGCGCTGGAGCATGCGTTCGACAAACAATCGATTATCCTGGTCAGCTTCTGCGATCAGCACTTTGCCGGTGTACTGGTGACCATGGCTCTGACTGCCTTGCGGGCAAACCGTCAGATAGCGGGCCAACACCTCATAAAAGCGCTGCTTGTCGATGGGTTTGGCCAAATGCTCATTGCAGCCCGCCAGCCGGTAATCGGCAACATCTTCGGTCATCACGTTGGCGGTCAGGGCAATAATGGGGGTATTTACGCCAGCCTCCCGCAAGGCGACGGTGGCGTCCCGGCCATTCATCACCGGCATCTGGATATCCATCAGGATCAGGTCGAAGCGCTCCCGGCTGGCCAGCTCAAGCGCTTCGGCGCCATTGCTGACATGCACCAGTTCGGCACCGGTTCGGCGCACCAGCATCGACACCAGTCGGCGATTTACCTCGTTGTCTTCAGCACACAGAATTCGCCCCTTGAGCGCAGGCGCCATAACCATCGGAATGCTCCGGCGGCGCTGATGGAGCTCCGAGGCATCGCGCAGAAAGTGAACCTCGTCAAGCTGGCCGGTGCCGACAGACACCTCGAATTCGCTGCCTTCCCCGTAAGTACTGGACACCCTGATGCCGCCACCGAGCAGCTCGGCCAGGCGCCGCGAAATACTCAAACCAAGCCCGGTGCCGCCGTATTGCCGGGCGATGGCAGAGCTGGCCTGGGCAAAGGGGTCAAACAACCGTTCCAGCTGCTCTGGCTTCATGCCGATACCGGTATCTACCACCCGGGCAAACAGGGTCTCAGACTCACGATCACAACGCAGTATCAGGGAGATGGAGCCGTTTTCGGTGAACTTCAGCGCATTGCCACAAAGGTTGATAATGATCTGACGGAATCGGGTCGGATCGGTCTGGATCTTCTCGGGTAGCGGGAAATCGCAGATGATGCTGAAATCCAGACCCTTGTCACGAGCACGAGGCTCGAAAAAGGCGCGAACCTCATCCAGCAGATCCGGCAACCTGACGGGCACCACCTCCACATCCAGCTTGTTGGCGTCGATTTTCGAGTGATCCAGAATATCGTTGATCAGCTCCAGCAGATGACGCCCGCTGCGCACGACGGTCTCGGCACTGCTGCGTTTTTCGCGCTCATTCAGATCCGGATCCAGTAAGTTTTCGCCATAACCGATAATGGCGGCCAGAGGTGTCCGGATCTCGTGGCTCATGTTGGCCAGAAACTGACTTTTGGCCTGCGCGGAGCTTTTCGCCAGTTCTTTTTCCAGCCGCTCCTGTTCCCGCTCCTGCTCGATACGCTGGCGCTGATGGCACTCCGTGGCGTCGATACAGGTACCCTCCAGGTGCGTGGGAACGCCGTCGGCATCGTAAACCGTATGCAAGGAAATGGTCGCCCAACGCTCGACACCTCGACGGGTCAGGTAGCGGGCTTCAATCCCCTTGACCAGGCCCCGGGCTTCCAGCTGTTGCACCACCAGGCGGCGCAGCCGCGCATCGGCAATGCAGGTGTCCAGAACATCCGGGCTGTGTTGCAACAATTCCCGACTGTGGCGGTAACCCAGCAGCTGAGCCATGGCAGGGTTAGCCGTCACGAACCGCCGGTCCGGAGACATCTGGAACACCCCTTCAATGGCGTTATCAAACAGCGACTGATAGCGCTGAAGGTTGGCCAGGGCGCGTTCGTTCCAGGCCAGAGCTTCGCCCTGAACCTGTTTGATGCGGTCGGCAAGCGCAAACGAAAACAGAATAATCTGGGCGGTCAGGCCAAACTGCGGCGAATAGGTAGTAAAGGTGTTGAGGGGCAAATACCCCATTACGGTCAGCGCGTAGATGCCAAACCCGATCAGCGCCAGAGTCCAGGCACAGAAGTAGGACCATGCCGCCGGATTGTAGTAGCGCCACGACAGAAAGCTGACCACGATCAGGATCACGCTCAGCAGGAGGGAGCCAATCACAATCCATTCCATCGCCACCGAATAGGGCATGAAGAACGACAGCACAAAGGTGGCCACCACCGAGTAGAGACACAGGCGGATCACGTAATCCAGATCCGGGGAACGCTCAGCGGTCTCCAGTAACGACCGCGCCATCAACAACCCGAAGAACCAGGTCAGAATGATCTGGAAGTGCAGATAGGCTTTATCCAGAATCGCCGGGCGGTTATCCAGAAGCTGGACACCGTGAACCTGCTCGGTAGCAATAGAAATGGACGCACAGATCAGGTACAGCACATAGTAGATGTTGCTGCGCTCCCGAACCGACACCGCTACAAACAGGTTATAGGCAAGGATGGCAAGAAGGGCCCCCAATAAAATGCCGCGAACGGCCTCATCGATGGACACTTTTTCAATGTAACTGTCGGGATGCCAGAGTGTGATCGGTAACCGGAAGGCGTTGGTATTGGTAATGCGGAGGAACACCGTGGTGGTCTCTGGCATCAGCTGCAAACGAAAGGTCGGGTTGGGTACCGCCAGATCCCGGTCATCCCAGTTATCGAGATAGCCTGCCCGGCGCTGCGCCACCAGCTGACCATCGCGCACCAGGTATAACCGGACGTCATCCACCAGCGGCAGCGCCAGTTCCAGTATCCAGTTGGTCTCGGTGGCGCGGGCGCTCAGATCGAAACGAGCCCAGTAGGCTGACTCGGTATACCCGAAGTTCAGCACCCCAGCCTGATGGCGACTGAATCGCTGTTCAGGCAATGCCAGCACATCGTCAATCGACAGCTCGTGCCCGGGATCTTCCAGATACCAGAGGCAGCCATCAAGATTACGGACACTGGTGGTGCTGTTATCAAGCACGACCACCCCGTTATCGCAGGCATTTTTGGCCACCGCCAGGGACGGCAGGGTAACAAAAAACAGCACCAGGAGGATCATGGCCACCCGAACCGGGGTTTCGGCAAACCGTTGCTGCAAAATGTGATCTCCGCGCGGGTAGCTACGTGCTTTATCGTTTATTGTCAGCACAGGTCACTTTAGCCGTTCACCCGTTTTTTCGCACCCCGGGGCCACCTGAAATGAGACATTCCTGCCTTTTTGTTGCCGTTGCTCTGATGCTGCTGTCACTGAACGGATGCCGTCTGGAAAGCACCGGCTCGTCAGCGTTCAACCCGGCCACCAATGTCGATCTGACGTTTTCCAGTTTTGACCTGAGCAATACCGATCAGGCGCCAACCACCTTGACTTACACCCGGTTCAGCGATTTTTATACCGGCATCGAACCCAGCGTCGAGGCGGGCCAAAATATCGACAATCATCTGGCCACTGTTAAAGAAATCCGCCGCCATCTCGACCGGTTTATTGGCGCGCAACCCGCCGATAACGGCAACAGCTACGCAAGCGTGCGTAACCCGCTGGACCTGATGAACCAGGTGATCAGCGTTGGCGGAATCAACAATTTTGATGAGGGCAGGCGTTATATCCGGGATCGTATTGCAGTGAACCAGGCTGGCAGCTACAACACCCGCAGTGTCGGTGCCCGTCTCCGCTTTACCGATCAGGCGGCGGCCGACAGCCAGCGACCGCTGAAC
>JAWOAO010000469.1:0-3312 GCA_046498485.1 Marinobacter sp.
CATGGCCAAAGGCGAGGATGTTCGCCATTCGCCGATGGAAGACGCCGAGCGGGTGGTCGGGCGCTAAGCTCCGAGATTCGGAATGGGGGCGGGCCGCTTGCCGCCCCCACAAGTCAGCCTTGCTTCATCTTGTCGGTATACGGCGGCCAGCCTAAAGGCTTGCCGGCCAGCAGGTGCAGATGGATGTGAAACACTGTCTGCCCGGCGTTTTCCCCGCAGTTCATTACCGTCCGGTAGCCGTCTTCGGCAAAGCCCATGTCTTTGGCCAGTTTGCCGGCCACCCAGTACAGATGTCCTATCAGTTGCCGGTCATCTTCTTCGATGTCGTTGATGGTGGCGATGGCTTGTTTCGGGATGATCAGCAGGTGCACCGGCGCCTGTGGGTTGATGTCCCGGAAGGCCAGGCTGAGGTCGTCTTCATAGACGATGTCGGCCGGGATTTCCCGGTTGATGATTTTGGTGAACAGGGTTTCAGACATGATGGCTCCTTGGTTGTTGTGTCAGTCCAGGCCCATGGCGTAGCGAGCGACCCGGTTGCGGGCGAAGGGCAGGGCGCGGGCGGCGCCCAGGCCCAGGTTGCGGGCCAGATGCACCGGCGGGATGGTGTTGCTGAACAGATGGTAAAACAGATCCATGGCCAGCATCATGCGCCGGTTGGCCGGGCGCCGTTGCTGCTGGTAGAGCTTCAGCCAGTGGCTGCTGGCCAGGTCATCGCCGCTGCGCCGGGCTTCCTTGAGCAGGCCTTGCAGGCATTGGGCGTCCTGAAAACCAAGGTTAACGCCCTGGCCGGCCAACGGATTGATGGTGTGAGCGGCATCGCCGGCGAGCACCACTCGGTTCTGGAAATACTGTTTGGCGTGTTGCCGGGCAATGGGAAAGCTGGCTTTGGTGTCGATGTGGGTAATCGGTGGCAGTCTGGCCGGGAAAGCATTGCAAATTTCGGCCATCAGTTGTCGATCGCTCAGGGCTTTGAGTTCCGCCAGACGCGCCGGGCTGTCGTACCAGACCAGCGAACCCCAGCTTTCACCGGGGTGTTGGTCGCCCGCGCTGTGCAGGGGCAGAAAGGCTCTCGGCCCGCTGGGGAAAAAGCCCTGCCAGGTAATGTCTTCCGGCTGGCCCTGGTAGCGGATGGACATCACCATCGCCTGTTGCTCGTACTGATCCCGGGTGACGCCAATGCCCGCCAGCGAACGCACCGGTGACAGGGCGCCATCGGCGCCGACGATCAGCTGGGCACTCAGCTGCGCGCCATCTTGCAGGGTAATTGTCGCCTTATCGGTGCCTTGCTCGAGCGTTTTGATGCCCTGGCCGGTTACCAGGGTCACCTCTGGTTCGCGTTTTACCGCTTGCCAGAGGGCGTTCTGAGTGATGCTGTTTTCAACGATGTGACCCAGATGACTTGCCCCCAGTGCAGTGGCATTGAACTCGACCTCGGTCAGGGCACCCGGCAGCAGCTTGCTTAACGGGTGCGGGGTGTCATCCCACACCGCCAGCCGGCGATAGGGTGTGGCGCGCATGGCCAGGATGTCTTGCCAGGCGCCCAGACTGTGCAGGTAACGCTCACTGCCGGCACTGAGGGCAGACACCCGGATATCCGGGCTGGCGTGAGGATCGAAATCGGCCGGTGTTGCCTTATCGATCAGGCACACCTTGATGCCTTGCTGGCCAAGGCCAGCGGCCAGTGCCGCGCCGACCATGCCGGCGCCAACGATGATGGTATCAAATGCTTGGGTCATATCCGGTTCCTGTCTGATGGCATCAGTTTACGCGATGCCGCGTGACAGACAAGCGACGCGGATCAATCCGCGGGATGTCAGTAGCCGGCAACGCCGGCGATGATGGCCTCTTCCCGGGCCTCTGGTTTACGCCGGTTTTTGATCAGCCAGGCGGGCTTCTGGGTGCCGGGCCGGGTAAAGCCCTGGTCGATCACCATCGGCTGCACCAGCTGCAGGAAGTCCGACGTTTTCATGTGAATGGATTCGGTGTGGGTGCCGGCGGCAAAGGCCAGTTCTGGCTGCGTGGTCAGCACTTCGGCGCAGTACACGCTCATCCCGAACAGTCTGCCGAACGGGGGCATGGCGCCAACCTCACAGTCCGGAAACCGGTCCTGAAAGGCCTGTTCATCTGCCAGATCAACGAAGTCGGTATCCAGTACCTGCGACAGGCGATGCCAGTGGATTCGCCAGGTAGCGGGCATCACCAGCATGACCATCTTGCCATCGAGCTCGATAATAACGGTTTTGACTACGCGGTCACCGGCGATTTTTACATGGTGCGCCAGTTGTTGGGCGGTAAAAGCAGGGGGGTGGGACAGGCACATGTATTCCACGCCTGTCTCTTCCAGAAATTGTTGTAACTGCTGTACCGGCATAGTGAGAACCTCCTTCCCGCAATGACAACGGTACTGGGCCCAATGAATTCTGCGGGCCCGGTTCCGGTGACCTGGCGACGGGGCGGTTGTTGCCAGCGCCGCCGTCATTACTGGTCAGCTTAGTTGAGGTTGCACAGAATGCGAGTTACCGAGTGTGTTGTCTGGATGCGCGTCATTCAGTTTTGTAGACGTGCACATCCCGCTGCGGGAACGGGATGGTGATGCCCTCGGCATCAAATGCCTTTTTCACCTTTTTATGCATGTCCCAGTAGTACGGCCAGAGGTCGTCGGTGGCCACCCAGGGGCGGAACATCAGGTCGACGGAGTTGTCACCCAGACCGCCAACGCAGATGCGTGGTTCCGGATCTTTCAGAGAGCGCTCGTCTTCATCAAACAGGCGCTGAAGAATGGCCAGGGCCTTGTCGATGTCGTCGTCGTAGTGAATGCCAAAGGTCATGTCACAACGGCGTTTGTCGTAGATGCTGACGTTGACCAGGGTGTCGTTGGACAGGCTGCCATTGGGAATGATGACACGACGGTTATCGAAGGTATTCACCACGGTATAGAGAATCTGGATCTCCACAACGGCACCCAGGAAGCCCTGGGCCTCGATGGTGTCACCAACCTTGAAGGGCTTGAAGATCAGAATCAGCACGCCCCCGGCAAAGTTACCAAGGCTGCCCTGCAGCGCCAGACCGATGGCCAGGCCGGCGGCACCGATTACCGCGATGAATGAGGTTGTTGCGATACCGATCATCGAGGCAACCGAGATCAGCAGCATGACCTTGAAAATGATGCTGATCAGGCCGCACAGAAACTTGTTCAGGGTCGGATCTTTCGCACCCAGCTTTTTATCGACTATTGTGACGAATCGGTTGATCAGCCAGAGACCGATAACCAATGTAACGATGGCCAGCATGAGTTTCGGGGTATAGGTTATG
>JAWOAO010000149.1:0-4718 GCA_046498485.1 Marinobacter sp.
GGTTTCCATGTTGCCGGTGTCCGGCGCGGAGCAGTTGAACACTTCCGGCGCCATGGCAGAGCGACCCATGATTTCACACAGGTGCGCGTATTCGTAGTTGGTCAGGCCGGCGCCAAACTCGCTTTCCGGCAGAAACAGGTTCCACAAGCCGGCGGCTTTCGCCTTGACCTTGAGTTCCTCGATGATCGGCACGGGAGCCCAGCGGTTCTCCGCCTGCTCGACCTGTTCATGATGCGTGTGTTCGTTAGGATAAATGTGAGCATCCATGAATTCGTGGAGTTGCGTCTGCAGTTTCCTCGCTTTGTCAGACAGCTCAAACATGCCTGGTACCTCGTTGGTTGTTGATCGGTACACCTTCGGGTGCTTCACTCCCCGAGCGGATGCGGAATGTGCCTTCAGCAATGGCCAGCAGATTGCCCTGGTCGTCATGGACTTCGCCGCTGCTGTTGAAAATACGAGTGCCCCCCGCACGTTTCCGGCCAGTAACCCGAATGGTGCCGCCGGAACACTGGCCAGTGAAGGTGGTGGTGAGCGACAAAGTTATAGCCTTACGCATACGCCCTGGATGGGGGCAGTAAGTCCCAGCCTGCGCCAGGGCGATGTCCAGCAGCGAGGTGAGAACACCGCCGTGGATGACTCCGCCCAGATTCAGATGATGCGGAGCCAGTTCCAGCACGATCACCGCCTCATTCTCGTGCCAGGACAGCTGCCGATACCCCAGCAGACTGTGAAAGCCCGGCAAGTCAGTTCCATCGGCAAACCGTGGTTCTTGCTCACTCATTACACTTTCATCCCGGGCAGATTCAAAGAAGCGGTGTTGCCACCATCCACGGCCAGGGCCTGACCGGTGATGTAACTGGCCTCGTCACTGGCCAGAAACAGAATCGCCGCGGCAATTTCGTCCGGCGCGCCGTAGCGGCGCAACTCACACCGTGAACCCAGCTTGTGGGCCTTTTCGTGAGTGCGGGCGTAGTCGAACAGGGCCTGGGTCATGCCGGTTTCCACCAATCCCGGGCACACCGCATTCACCCGCACGTTGTCGTTACCAAGATCACAGGCGGCGGTCATGGTGAGGTTGATCACCCCGGCCTTGGATGCGCTGTAGGCATTACCGCCAGCGCCGGAGCGAATACCCGCCACGGACGCGGTGTTCACAATCGAGCCGAGCTTGCGGGCCTGCATATGAGGGGCCACATGTTTTATGAACAGCATGGTGCCGATCAGGTTTACCGTCAGCACCTTATCCCATTCCTCCCGGTCATTGCGGGTGATGTCAGGGTGGCCATTGCCGGTACTGGCAATGCCGGCCACATTGCAGAGCACATCGATCCTGCCGAAGGTTTGTACTGCCTCATCCACCAGAGCCTTTACCTGGCTTTCGTCGGCCACATCCGCGATTCGTCGCAGCGCTTGCGCCCCTTCAGGCAGCAGACTTTCGGTATCCAGCAGTCCAGCCTCGGAGCGGTCCACCATCATCACCCGTGCACCCTGACGAGCCAGACGCACGGCGGTGGCCTTGCCAATGCCGCTGCCGGCTCCGGTGACGATGGCTGCCCGGTTGTCGAAACGCCCCATGCCGATGCCCCTTGTTGTCGTTTATTCGCGTCGTCACAAAATTCACTTCGAGGTAATTTGTCACGCCTTACGGTTTTGAGTCAACATAAACGAAAGTAAATTTCACTAGATAAAACACAGTAACACCTAGAGGCCAAAAAAATGGAAAACCTGATGCAAATGCCAGTGCACGCTCCGGTGGACCCTGAAGAGAGCATGGAAGCCATCGGTAAGCGCATCCAGGGCCTTGCTACTGAACGCCCCCACCAGACCGCACTGATTGACGAACAGGGCAGCATCACTTGGAGCGATCTGGTGTACTCAGCCAACCGCATTGCGAACCGGTTACGGGCCAATGGGCTGGAGCTGGGTGACACCGTGGCTTTGTTGTCGGAGAACCGCATCGAGGCAGTGGCTGTGTATCTGGGCACCCTGGTGGCGGGCGGCTGTATGGCGCCTTTATCGGGCATGGCCAGCAGTGACAGCCTCGCACTGATGATCAACGACTGTGCTGCCCGCTTCCTGTTCGTTTCCCAGAAGCATCTCGCGCTGCTCGATGCCATGGAGGGCAAACTCGACTCTCTTGCGACGGCAGGATGCGTGGGTCTGGATACAGACGGCGACGGCAAGATGAACAACCTGGCCCAATGGCTCGGCAGTATCGATGCGGAGGCCAGGCCGGCAAGGGTAACCCTGGATCACCCGTTCAACATCATCTACAGTTCCGGCACCACCGGCTCCCCCAAGGGCATTCTCCACGATTACCGCTTCCGCCAGCGCCAGATGGTACGCCTGAGCCGCTTCGGCCTGGATGGCAATGCGGTGAATCTGGTTTCCACACCGATCTATTCCAATACCACACTGGTGTCAGTGCTGCCCACGCTGTTCAATGGCGGCACGCTGGTCCTGATGGCCCGCTTCGATGCCCGGCGGTTCCTGGAACTGGCCGAGCACCACCGTGTCACCCACGCCATGCTGGTACCGGTTCAATACCAGCGCACTCTGGCCGACCCGGAATTCGACCGTTTTGACCTGTCCTCTTTCCAGCTCAAGCTGTGCACCAGCGCTCCATTACGCGCCGATGTTATCCGCGAGGCCATGGCCCGCTGGCCTGGCAACATCCGGGAGGTCTACGGCCTTACCGAAGGCGGCATTTCCACCTGCCTGGACTGTGCCGCCCACCCCGATAAATGGGACTCGGTGGGAGTGCCAACGGAGGGTGCCGAGGTGCGGGTGATTGATGAACAGGGCAACGAATTGCCAAGGGGCGAAACCGGAGAAATCGTCGGCCGCGCGATTTCCATGATGCGCGGTTACGTCAACCGCGACGACCAGACCCGGGAGATGCTCTGGACCAGCCCGGAGGGCCTGGCGTTCTACCGCAGCGGCGATATGGGGCGCGTGGACGAGGATGGTTTCGTCTACATACTCGACCGCCGCAAGGACATGATTATTTCCGGTGGCTTTAACATCTACCCGGTGGATCTGGAGAAGGTACTGCTATCACACCCCGCGGTGACCGATGCCGCTGTGATCGGCATCCCCAGTGAACAATGGGGGGAAACGCCGCTGGCACTGGTAGTGCTTGCACCCGGCGCCGAGGGCCGTGCTCAAAGCGAGGCAGATCTGCTGGCCTGGGCCAACACCAAGCTCGGCAAAACCCAGCGCCTGGCCGCCGCTGAGGTCCGTGATGAACTGCCCCGCTCCTCCATTGGCAAGGTATTGAAACGGGAGCTCAGGGCACCTTACTGGCTGTAAAGGGGTCTGTCAGCGCGCAGGATGAAGAAATGGACATGTCGCGCTTCATCCTGAGCGAACCTCACTATACTCAATTTCATGATATGGAGATCCGGTAACAGAATATCCACTTCTATCCTATTGCAAAAAGCAAAACCTGTGATAGATTCGAATACGTGGATTCATTCTGCAGTCAGTAATTCTGCAGAGCGAAACTAAGCACAGGACGATTAACACAATAATGATCGAGGTCCAACAATGAAGATGCTAACCACCGCCAAAAAAACCCTTACCGTTTATGCCTCAGCACTGACCCTGGGCCTGACCGCTGCCCTGGCGACCACACCAGTTAACGCGCAGGACACCATAACCTGGAGAGTCCAGTCACACTGGCCCGGCGCAAGCTCCTCTTACAAGGACAGCCTCGGCCGTCTGAAGGATGTACTGGACGAACGCACCGACGGCCGCCTCAAGCTGGAGCTCTACGAGTCGGGCTCCCTGTTCAAGCCCAAGGAAACCTTCAACGCCGTGAGCCGTGGCATTCTGGAGATGGGTACCATCTCGCCTGCCTATGCCCAGGACAAGATCAGCCTCGCCGGTGTTGCCTCCGGTCTGCCTCTGGCATTCCAGACCCCGGCCGAAGCTGCCTATTTCCATATGAACATGGGCTTCGAGGAAATGCTGAGAGAAGAAGCGGCGGAACATAACGTCTACTGGGCCACCGACAAGGTCTACCAGACCGAGATGGTGGTCAAGGAGCCGATCGAAAGCGTTGAAGATCTGGAGAAGTTGAAAATCCGCTCCTCCGGCGCTTTGGAAAAGTTCCTGGATGAAGCCGGCGCGTCCACAAGCTATATAGATGGTGGCGAGCTCTATTCAGCGCTGGATTCCGGTATTGTTGACGGGGCCCACTGGGGCGCAGCCCAGGGCGCGTACAGCATGTCCCTGTACGAAGTGGCCAAGCACCACGTTAAGCCGTCGCTGAACGTGGCCGGCACTGACGTCATTATCGTTAGCCAGAAAGCGCTCGATAAACTTCCCAAAGAAATGCAGGCCACCGTCAAGGATGCCCTGAAGGAGCAGTTCTGGGTGCGTACCAACGAGTACGAGCACAAGGAAAAAGTCACACTGCAGAAGGCGATCGAAGAAGAAGGTGTTGAGATCAACAACCTGCCACAGGATGTTCAGGACCACATGATGGAAGCGGCCCAGGTTATCTGGGACGAGGAAGCTGAGCGTAGTGAAAACGCTCAGAAAGCTGTCGATATGGTCAAGGACTACCTGAAGCAACTCGGCCGCCTATAATAACCTGGCGAACAGCAGAACCGGGCGGCTCCCGCCCGGTTTTTCGTTGCCGCTCACACTCTTCTCAAGCAACCCCCTAACGGCGGAGGGACAACATGCGTGCTCTAACCGCATTCATGACG
>JAWOAO010000180.1:0-2760 GCA_046498485.1 Marinobacter sp.
GCTTTCCACCTCACGGGTGCTGGCACCGGGAAACGCCACCATGATATCGGCCATGGTGACATCAATCTGGGGCTCTTCCTCTTTCGGCGTGACCACCACCGCCAGAACGCCGAGGATAATCGCGAGAATAGCAAGCAACGGCGTCAGGTGGTTGTTCTGGAAAACCCGGGCAATGGCCCCGGATGGTCCCACCGACGGCAGATTCCGGCTCACGGCTTCGCCTCCGTGTCCGTCACGATATTGAGACGGTCACTGCCAACCAGCTCAGAGGGATTGACAACCACCCGCTCGCCCTCGCTCAGGCCCGCCAGAATCTCGAGCCGGCCGTTGTCCCGCACTCCGGCGCGCACCTGACGCAGCCGCGGCCGGTCCTGGCCATCCAGCACAAACACCGCCCTCAGTTCACCGCGGTGGATCAGGCTGCGAGCCGGCACCCAGAGAGCCTCGCGGCTGGCAACCGGGACGCCGACTTTCACCAGCATGCCGGGAAACAGGGACCCATTGGGTTCGTTCAGGCGCATACGTAACCGGAAGGTATGGGTTTGCGGGTTGGCGTAGGGGTAGAACGTCATCTCACCGGTTTCCAGCACCCGGCCGTCTGCCAGGGTAACCCGGGCCTGGCGCTCGGAGCGGGCCATCTCTGCATACTTCTGCGGCAGATCGACCACCACCCGCAGCTGTTCCAGGGACAGTCCGCTGAGAAGCGGCTGCCCCGGACTTACAGACTCGCCCACTTCCACATGGCGCTCGGTCAGGATGCCCCCATAAGGCGCTTCCACCCGGGTATAGGATAACTGTTCCTGTGCTTCGGCGACCGCGCCGCTGGCGCGATCTACCCGCGCCCGGGCGGCAGCCAGATTGTTGCGGGCCTGATCAAACTCCTGGCGGGATACCAGCCCCTGCTCGTGAACGGCCTCGACACGTTCGAATTGCTGCCGCGCATCCACCAGTGCCGCTTCCGCCTCTTCCAGGCCGGCCTGGGCCTGACGCAGCCGGGAGCGCTGTTCACTGTCCTCAAGCTGAACGATCAGGTCACCGGCGACAACCGAATCATCAACATCGTAGGGCAATTTCTGGACAGTACCACTGGTCTGGGCAGAGACGGTGCTCTGCTGAACGGCCTCAATGACACCATCAAGGTGAACGGTTTCCTGGAATGAACGTCGCTCGACGGTTTCAGAGGCAGGCTGCGCAGCGACAAGTGCCGGCACCAGGAGCAAAAACATAACGATGACAAGCTGACCGGGATGACCCATGCCGACCTCGCATAGTGGTTATAAGAATATTCCAATTGCTGATCGAAGTTTAACAGGGGCTCGGCGCCCTTACATTGAGCACGGACAAAAAAAGCCCCGGATGGCGGAGTTGGTTCCACCCGGGGCACAATGTTACCCGCCGGCTATGAGAAGCGGGTAATCGCCATTCTGCTGTTTACCAGCGGGCAGTCAGAGCCGCGCGAACGGTGCGGCCCGGCTCGTTGACCTTGAAAAACTCCTGCCCCAGCGCGTCGGATTTGCTCACATGCGGTGCCCATGTTTTGTCAAAAACATTATCCAGGGCCCAGGTCAGGTTCAGTTTCGCCATCAGCGGGTGAGTACCGGACAGGTTGAACACGCCGTAGCCGGGAGACGTGCCCGGGTCCAGACCCGACTCCTCATCGATCCGGTCCTGCCGGCGCGCCAGTGCCCACTCGGCTTCCAGAGTGTGGCCCTGATGCGTCCAGGCTACCGTCTGGATGAACTGGATCGGAGGAATCCGGGGCAGCGGCTTGTCGGCATCCCGGTTCTCACCCCGTACGGAGGCCAGTTTGCTGCTGGCGTTCCAGGTGCCATTGCTCCATCCCAGTTCGCCTTCGACACCGAGAAGACGGGCATCAATGTTGGTATAACGGTCCTGGGAGCGCAGCACGTAGTCGTCCACCTGGTCTACCCAGAGGGCCGGGCGCCAGTTCCAGCTGCCTTCGCGACCAGACAGACTGATCTCAAGCTTGTTGTGCTTTTCGGTATCCAGACCGGGATTACCAACCCAGGCATCCGTTTTGTTGACATAGCGTTCAGTCACACCCGGGCTGCGAACACTGTGGCTGGCTACAACATCCAGGCTTCTGCTCGGGGCATACCGCCACTCGCCGTTTACAAAGCCACTGATGTTGTCATCGATGGCCTCGGTTTTGGTAGTCTGGTACTCACTTTCATAGCGGTCCAGGGCGGTAAAACCACCCATTCCCGGAAGATCTGCCCTGGTGGCGTCCATGTCCACCCGGTCGTACCGGAGTCCACCGCCCAGCTGCAGGCCCGGACGAACGCGGGTGAACTGCTCAAAAAACACACCGACACGATCGCGCTCAACCCCCGGCCACATGTATGAGACGACAACGCCCTGCCCGACGTTGTTGAGAGCGGCATCCCAGTCATTGCTCTCGTAATCAACGCCAACAGCCCAGTCGCTGTATTGGCCAGCGCTCTGATCCAGTGTCAGCCGAACGCCACGGGTGCGGGTTTCCGAGTCCGTCAGCATTTTCATGGGCATGCCCATTTTCACCGGGGGCTCACGCAGACTGAAGTTATCCATCACATGGTCGACGTCGGCCTGCCAGGTCATCAGGTTCCAGCCGCCACCAGCCACGGGCGCGCCAACCTCGAGGCGATACAGGTCGGTATCGGTTTCCGGTGCGTCCATACCCCGGCCCGGAAATTTCACGTCCCGCTCTTGCTGGCGACTGGCCATGGCTTTGATAAACAGGCCACTCGCGGCTGTCCA
>JAWOAO010000188.1:0-4765 GCA_046498485.1 Marinobacter sp.
AGAAGAAAACGGTGAATCCAGTCTGGATCAGCAGACACTCGACGACCTGGACCAGAAAAGCGAAGTTCTTATCGGCCAGCTCAGCGCCAGTGCCGGACTTTCTGACAATACAAAAGCACAAAGTGCCGCCAAAGTGCCTGAGGACAAAAAAACGCCTGGTTATGACGGTGCGCTGGAATCCTGCTCTAACCGTCTGACGCCCACCGGGTCTGGCGGGGATAGGTCCCAGGGTGATCAGAGTGTGGAGCGTATGGAATCCGGTGTCAGCAGTGAGTACTGGCACATTTCGGTCAGGTTTGGCCCGGATAGTTACCGTGACGGTCTGGAGCCTTCCTCTTTTCTCAGATATCTCGGGAACCTGGGTCGTGTGGTCTACATAACGACGGTGACCGATCAGTTGCCCGATCTGGAAAGCTTTAATCCGGAAGCCTGTTATCTGGGCTTTGAAATCCAGTTCGATTCGCAGGCCAGCAAGCAGCAGATTGAAGAGGCATTCGAGTTCATGCGGGAAGATGGCCTGGTGAGAATCCTGCCGCCACACAGCCAACTTAAACGTTATGTTGAACTGATTGAACTGCTACCTGAAGTCGATCTCAGACTGGGTGAGATTCTCGTTGAATGCGGCGCCCTGACACGCGGCGAGTTACATTCGGCTCTTGAGCAGCAACGGCAGTTTCAGGGTGAGGCCCAGAGCCGGGCGCAGCCAGCCAAACCACTTGGTGAAATGTTGATGGCCGAAGACCCCAGGCTGGCGCCTGTGGTGGAGGCTGCTCTGCACAAACAGGAAGACGTGCGGGAAAAGGTTGCCAGAGAACAGAAAACGCTGCGGGTTGATGCCCATAAACTGGACGAGCTGATCAACCTGGTGGGCGAGCTGGTAACTGCCGGGGCAAGCACCGTGCTGCAGGCAGAGCGAAGCGCCGACAGCCAGGTTATCGAGTCCGTGGCACTGCTGAACAACCTGCTGGAAGATGTCAGGGACGCCACCCTGAAGCTGCGCATGGTGCCCATTGGGGCAACCTTCGCAAAGTTCCAGCGAGTTGTCCGCGACACGGCAAAGGATCTTGGAAAAGACATCGACCTGGTCATCAAAGGCGCTGACACCGAGTTGGATAAATCGGTTGTGGAGAAAATCGCGGACCCGCTTATGCATCTGGTGCGCAATGCCCTTGATCACGGGATCGAATCACCCGAGGACAGGCGACACGCCGGTAAAACCGCAACAGGCACCCTGACCCTCAATGCGCTCCACGATTCCGGCAGCATCGTTATCGAAGTTACCGATAACGGCAAGGGGCTGGACGTCCAGAAACTACGCCAGAAGGCCCTGGAAAAAGGGCTGATCGCAGAAGATGATCAGCTGACCCGCCAGCAGATTTTCGACCTGATTTTCGAGCCGGGATTCTCCACCGCCGCCCAGGTTTCCAATATCTCCGGGCGCGGCGTGGGCATGGATGTTGTCAAACGGAACATTACCGAGCTGCGTGGCCGCATTGTGGTTGAGAGCGAACCCGGAACCGGCACGACCATCCGCATCATGCTTCCGCTGACCCTCGCCATTATTGACGGTTTTCTGGTTGAGGTGGCCGATGACTCGTATGTGATTCCTCTTGACTTGATCCAGGAGTGTGTCGAGCTCAATGTCAACGCAGAAAATGGCCATCGTAAAGAGCCCTATATCAATCTGAAAGGCCAGGTACTGCCGCTGATCAACCTGCGGGATCACTTCGCTCTGGAGGGACGACCGCACAAGCGTAAGAGCGTTGTGGTGGTTCGGGTGGGCGGCCAGCGGGGTGGACTGGTTGTCGATCGTCTGTTGGGTGAATTCCAGACGGTCATCAAGCCGCTGGGGAAGGTATTCGAGCACGTTAGTGGTCTGAGTGGCTCCACCATACTGGGGAGCGGCAAGGTTGCCCTGATCCTGGATGTACAGGGGTTGATAAAGAAATTGAACTTGGCGCAAACCCGCATTTCCAGAAAGGATGCTCGGGAATAGGTCAGCGCCGGACCGGATAGAAATTCAAAATCTAGACAAGGCCACCTGGCCATCCAAGGAGTTACCCATGTTTAAAAATCTCTCGGTAAAAATAAAACTCAGCATTCTGATAGGGCTCCTGAGTCTCCTGTTGATTGCTATCGGCGGCATCGGACTTTATGGCATGAACCAGACAGTGGCCGGCCTTAAGACGGTTTACCAGGACCGCACCGTTCCACTTGCTGATCTCGGCAGTATAAGGCGGTACCTGTTGCTCAATCGCATGGACGTCAATGCCATGCTGATGGACCCTGATCCTGAATTTATCCGTCAGCGGACAAATCTGGTTGAGAGCAACATTCAGTCGATTACGACCCTGTGGGATAAATTTGTGGCCACCAAGCTTACCCCGGAAGAAACCAGATTAGCTGAGCAGTTTGGCAACGACCGCAGGCGTTTCGTGCAGGAGGGGCTTCAGCCGGCAGTGTCAGCATTACGGGCAAATGATCTTGTCCGCGCAAGTACCATAGTGGAAGAAAATATCCGGCCTCTGTATGAGCCGGTCAGCGCTGGCATGGATAATCTGATTGACCTTCAGATCCGGGTGGCGGAACAGGAGTACCAGTCTGCACAGGCGGTTTACGCAAACATCCGAAACCTTGCAATTGGTTCCATTGTGGTTGGTTTGTTGTTCGCCATTGCCCTCGGGGTAATCATCATGCGCGGTATTACGCTACCACTGGGAATGGCTGTGCAGCTGGCCAAGGACCTGTCGGAAGGTGACCTGACCCGCAGAGTGGACCATGAATCCAAAGATGAAGTGGGCCAGTTGCTAACGGCAATGAAAGCCATGGTTGCCAAGCTTACCCAGATTGTTGGTGAGGTAAACGGATCCAGTGATGCTTTGGCTTCCGCTTCCGAAGAAGTGTCTGCCACAGCCCAGAATTTGAGCCAGGGTGCGAGTGAGCAAGCCGCAAGCGTTGAGGAAACGACGGCGTCTGTTGAACAGATGTCGGCCTCAATCGAGCAGAACACCGAAAACGCCAAAGTGACCAACGACATGTCTTCAAAGGCCTCCTCAGAGGCAATTCAGGGCGGTCAGGCCGTCACCAAGACGGTAGAAGCCATGAAGTCGATTGCCGAGAAAATCAGCATTATTGATGACATTGCCTACCAGACCAATCTGCTTGCCCTGAACGCTGCGATTGAAGCTGCGCGTGCCGGCGAGCACGGCAAGGGGTTTGCGGTGGTAGCGGCTGAAGTCCGCAAACTTGCCGAGCGCAGCCAGATTGCATCCCAGGAAATCGGGGAAGTCGCTCGGGGCAGTGTCAGCCTTGCCGAGCAGGCCGGAAAACTTCTGGAAGAGATGGTGCCAACCATTCGGAAGACATCCGATCTGGTTCAGGAAATCAGTGCTGCCTCTACCGAGCAGAGCGCAGGCGCCAGCCAGATCAACATAGCCATGGAACAGCTGAATAGCATAACCCAGCAGAGCGCTTCTTCCTCAGAAGAGCTGGCGTCAACGTCCGAGGAAATGAGTGGTCAGGCGCAGCAGCTTCAGCAATTGATGACCTTCTTCAAAATTGAACAGGGAGGAGGGCGCCAGGATTCCCGCCCGACCCGTGGCGCGCCAACGTCCAGCAAAAGTGCACCGGCTGCCAGAGCCAAAAGCCCTAAGCCCGATGCCGGTTACGATGATGACGACCAGTACGTGAAATTCTAGGGGGCGGGTATGAGCAATCGACAACTGATGACCACGGAAGAGAATGAAGCAGACCAGTACCTGACGTTTCGCCTCCACGATGAGCTCTACGCGTTTGGCATTCTGAACGTCAAGGAGATCCTCGAATACGGCAACGTGACACAGGTTCCCATGATGCCTGATTTTATTCAGGGCGTTATCAACCTCCGGGGGGAAGTGGTGCCGGTGATCAACCTGGCCCGGCGATTCGGCATGGAGTCACCGCCCATCACCAAGCGTTCCTGTGTGATCATTATTGAAGTTGACAACGGGGATAAGCAGCAGGACCTGGGTGTGATGGTGGATATTGTGTCGGAAGTGCTGGAGATTCCGCCTTCGGACATGCGCGCGACCCCCGGATTCGGCGCCCGAATCCGAACAGACTTTATTCGGAACCTGGGCAAGCTCGGAGATGACTTTGTCATTATCCTTGATGAGAACAGGGTGCTTTCGGTCAACGAGCTGGCGATGGTCGGTGACATGTCCGACGGCCCGCCGGCGGACTCCGGCGAGAGTAAGTGACGCTGATGGGTGAAGCTGAACTGAGTAGGGCATACGGCACCGGCGAAAGCCCGGTGCCTCCTGTCGCGCTGTCGTGGAATGAATTCTGCCAGTTTCGCACCTGGCTTTACGATGAAGCAGGGATACAGTTGGCCGACGCAAAACAGGCCCTGGTTTCAGGTCGCCTCGGGAAGCGCCTCAGAGTATTGAAGATGCGCTCGTTCGGGGCGTATTTCGACTACATCAGCCGGGGTGCCACCCCGGAGCAGCGCAGCGAAAAGCAGATTGCGCTGGACCTGCTGACAACCAACGAGACCTATTTTCTTCGCGAAAAAGCGCATTTTGACTATCTGAGCCAGCAGGTTCTTCCTGCCTGGCGTGGGCGCGCCCTCAAGTGCTGGAGCGCTGCCAGCTCCAGCGGTGAGGAAGCCTACACACTGGCGATGCTGCTGGCGGCGCTCCAGCACTTGAGGGCGCGCCCACGCCAGGCAGGAAGAACCTGCTGGCTCAGATAGTCAAAATGCGCTTTTTCGCGAAGAAAATAGGTC
>JAWOAO010000224.1:0-3632 GCA_046498485.1 Marinobacter sp.
TTCAACGATCCAAAGAGCGGCCGGGGAGAAGCTGGACCGCCAACAAAAATCTACCAGCCCCGCGTGGGGCTGATAATTTCCAGTCATGCGTTTGTAAGATCTGACGGCAGGGCCGGCCCCTGGCAGCTGGGTGTGAGCACTGACAACCACACTGCTGGTTTAAAGGTCATGGCTGATGCTGTGCACCAGGAGAAAGGCCGAATTTTTCTCCAGTTGGCTCATGCAGGTTGTCAAGCGGCTACCAATCTGACAGGACTTTCTGCGGTCGGACCATCTCCGATCATGGAAAGCGAGATTTCCTGCAGGCAACTCTCGGCGGAAGATATCCGCGGGCTTTCAGCTGCTTTTGCAAAAGCCGCGAAGCGAGCGAAAGAGGCCCAGTTCGATGGTGTTCAGATCCATGCCGCCCACGGTTACCTGTTCAGCCAGTTCCTTTCTCCTCACTATAACCGCCGAACAGACAGATATGGAGGCTCTCACGCTGCTCGAGCACTTGCCCTGCTGGAAACGGTAGAGGCTGTTCGGCGCGAAGTGGGCGAGGACTTTCCGGTATTTGTCAAAATGAACGCCGACGACACCCTTGCCGATGGTGTACTCCCCGAAGACATGGTCAAAACAGCTTTGCTCCTTGAAAAAGCCGGCATCGACGCCATTGAACTAAGCGGCGGATGCAGAGACGGCCGCTACCCGCCGGCCCGAAAAATAAAAGCCACAACTCCGGACAAAGAAGCTTACTATGAAGATGCAGCCGGGCTTTATAAACAACGTGTTAAAATTCCCTTGATCCTGGTTGGTGGGATAAGATCATTTGAAACCGCAGAGAGGCTTCTTAACTCAGGAATTGTGGATTATGTGGCCATGAGCCGTCCTCTGGTATGCGAGCCGAGCCTTGTAAACCGCTGGCAGAAAGGAGACAGGCGTCCATCCACATGTATTTCGGAAAATTTGTGTTATAACCCCATAAGAGCCGGTGAAGGCATCCGTTGTGTAATCCAAACACAAAAAACTCAATAGAATGATTGTCCTGGTGCCGGCTTGGGAAAAGACGGCAAATGCACGGAAATACCAGTCTTCTTCACTCGGAATAATAATATGAACACCGTTGTGATTCTGCATCGTGAACAGGAGATTTTATATGAAGACCAACCAGGATATTTGTTTTCTTACCGCAACTGACCTCGCATCGCTGATCCGGACAAAGAAAGTTTCTGCAAAAGAAGTGATGGAAGCCCATCTCGCGCGGATTGAAAAAATAAACCCAAAAGTGAACGCCATCGTCACCCTGGATGCGGACCGTGCCATGGAGGGAGCCCGCATGGCCGACGAGGCGATAGCTGCAGGAAATCCGACCGGCCCCCTGCATGGGCTGCCTGTCGCCCATAAAGATCTCGTCCCGGTACAGGGGATGAAAACCACGTATGGATCCAGGATTTACAAGGATTACGTGCCCGAGCAGAGCGCCCTGATCGTAGAGCGCCTGCAAAACGCCGGGGCCATTACTATCGGCAAAACAAACACCCCTGAATTCGGCGCCGGAGCCCAGACTTATAACGAAGTGTTCGGAGAAACTCTCAACCCGTATGATACCACCAAAACATGCGGGGGCAGCAGTGGAGGGGCGGCCGTGGCCCTTGCATGCGGTATGATTCCGATTGCCGATGGAAGCGATTTCGGCGGATCGCTGAGAAACCCGGCCAATTTCTGCAATGTAGTTGGTTTCAGAACTTCACCCGGCAGGGTTCCTTCCTGGCCCAATCCGGCGCCCTGGTTTCCCCTGTCCGTCCAAGGACCCATGGCTCGTACCGTTCGGGATGCCGCGCTGATGTTAAGTGTTATAGCCGGCTTCGATGCGCGCTCTCCGATCTCTATAGCCGAACCCGGAGATAAGTTCCGGGAAAACTTGGATCGCGATTTTAGAGGTGTGCGAATCGCCTGGAGCAGGGACCTGGGCGGACTGCCGGTGGATTCCCGGGTTTCAGATGTTTTCGAAAAACAGCGACGGGTGTTTCAAGACCTGGGGTGTTCGGTGGAGAATGCCGAACCTGATTTTGAAGGCGCCGATGAAGCTTTCAAAGGCTGGCGCGCCTGGAGGTTTGAACTTGCCTACGGCGGACTTCTGGAGAAACACAAGGATTTAATGAAAGACACGGTGATCTGGAATATCGAGGAGGGCCGAAAGTTGAGCGGGCCACAACTTGCCAGCGCTGAAAAGGCGAGGGCCGCGCTTTATCACCGGGTGCGGACGTTTCTTGAAAAATACGAATACCTTGTCCTGCCGGTGAACCAGGTGCCGCCTTTTCACGTGAAACAGCGCTATGTCACTGAAATAGCCGGGATTGTAATGGATTCCTACATAGACTGGATGAAGACCTGCTATTTCATCAGTGTCACGGGCCTTCCCGCCATTTCGGTGCCATGCGGTTTCACTGAAGACGGTCTGCCCGTGGGCATACAAATCGTAGGCCGCCACCAGGCTGATTTCGAGGTGCTCCAGCTTGCCCACGCTTTCGAAAAAGCAACCGGTTACTGGACTCGAAGGCCCCCGACGGCGTCATGATGAGACAAAAAATCCGGATCATCAGCCCGAAACCCTCGGAGCGACTGGAAATTGCAGACACCCTGATCATCATCGGCAGCGCCCTGGCGATTGAGATGCTTAAAAAAGACGAGCCTCTTTGAAAAAGGCTCAAACAAACAGCGGAACAAAATCGAAGCGATTCACATCCACCAACCCCTTGTCCGTCAATTTCAAATTCGGGATCACGGGGAGAGCCATAAAAGACAGGGCCATAAACGGGTTATCAATGCGGCAGCCCAGCTCGCCTGCGGCCCGTTTAAGGTTGTGCTCCGCCGCCGCCGTATCAGCGGCACCCGCAGTGGTCATCAACCCGGCCAAAGGCAAGGCGAGGCAGGCTAAAACCCGGCCGCCGGCTGCAACAGCCAACCCGCCGCCGCCATTCCGAACCGCTTCCACCGCACACAGGATATCCACCGGGTCGACCCCGGCCGCCACGATGTTGTGGCTGTCATGGGCGATGGACGAGGCAAGCGCTCCGGCTCTTAAACCGAACCCCTTCACCAGGCCCTGGCCTATCCTTCCGGAGCCCTGGTGCCGTTCGAAAACCATCAGCCGGGCCAGATCCCGGTCCGGGTCCGCGACCAGGAACCCACCGCTCTCCGGTGTGCGTTCCACCAAGTGCTCGGTCAAAATCTGGTTCGCCACCAAGCCGATGACCCGCACCTTGGCGCTCGCCACCGGGACGTTAAGCCGATCCAGATCCAGCACCCCGGTATTCATGGGAGAGGCCCATTCGGGTATTTCATGAACCGGCGCGTCCACAAGGAGGTGTCCCTTCTCGGCCACCAGGCGGCCGTTTTTATAGACCTGTTCCGGCGTAAACCCTTCCAGGTCCGACAAAACCACGAAATCCGCCCGGTATCCCGGGGAAAGCGCTCCTCGATGCTTCAGGCCGTACGCTTCAGCGGTAAAATTGCGCCACCAGAGAGCATCTCCATTATCGGGAGTAACTCAATTAACACCGCAGGTGACCTGTATCTGATCCATTTCAATTCTGTATCCAAAGGAAAAAACAAGCGATTGAAAAGGCTTTTCGATCTTGTAACCTCATTTG
>JAWOAO010000228.1:0-10650 GCA_046498485.1 Marinobacter sp.
GTCGCCGGCTGGTCCTGCGGGAAAGCCGAACTTTTGCGACGGAGCCTGAAGGAAACGGCTGCACAGCCGGCCACGGAACCGACCACCGACGTCACCGGGATATCAGAAACGGTTTTCGGCGGCGTATCGGCCAGCCTGGCCATGCTTGGCGATCTGAATATAGCGGAGCCCTATGCGTTGATCGGTTTTGCAGGTCCTCGGGTTATTGAGCAGACCGTGCGTGAAAAGCTTCCTGAAGGCTTCCAGCGCAGTGAATTTCTGCTGGAGCACGGTGCCATTGACATGATTCTGCACCGGCATCAGATGCGTGAGCGAGTGGCTCATGTACTGGCCAAGTTTACCGGTCAGGAAAAGCCCGGTACCGAGGCCCCCATTGAGTTCGAAATCACGGAAAAGCCCGATATTGATGAAGCCCCCCAGCACTGAGCATAAACCGGCCTCTCCGGAGGCCGGTGCTACTGTCGATCAGTGGCTGCAGTGGCTTGAAGCCATCCATCCCACCGAAATTGATCTTGGCCTGGACCGTGTTCTGGTTGTGTTGCGCCGCCTGTTTCCCCGAAAACCGTCGGCGCGGATCGTTACTGTCGCCGGTACCAATGGCAAGGGCACCACGGTTGCGACCGTTGACAGGTTACTGAGAACCGCCGGGCGCAGCACTGGCGCTTACACGTCACCGCATTTGCAGCGCTACAACGAACGGGTCCGTGTCAACGGTCAAGACATCACCGATGCCGCTCTGGTTTCTGCGTTTGAGCGTGTGGAAGCCGCCCGGGGCAAGGTGTCGTTGACCTATTTCGAGTTTGGAACCCTGGCCGCCTTTGTTGCCTTTGCTGACGCAGGCGTGGAGGACTGGATTCTTGAAGTCGGATTGGGCGGGCGCCTGGATGCGGTCAATGTGCTTGACGCTGATTACGCCGTGATTACCTCTATTGACATCGATCATGTCGGATTCCTTGGTGATAATCGTGACGTCATCGGTTTCGAGAAAGCCGGCATTCTCAGGCGTGGCATATTCGCGGTCTGCGCCGATCCGGAACCGCCGTCTTCGGTGTTGCAGCAGGCTGCCGCGCAGAAGGTCGACCTGCGGGTGACCGGCCGGGATTATCGGATTGAACCGGACATCACGGATTCATCGACGGTGAATTTGATCCTTGCAAGCGAACGTATTGCCCTGCCGGCAGGACCCCTGCCGGTAGAAAGTGTCGCAGCGGGCGTGGTCCTTGCCCGGATTCTAGAGCCGGAATTGTCGGTCGATCGTGTCAGCGATGCAGTCCGTTCGCTGACCGTAGCAGGGCGTTTTGAACAACTTCGCAGTAGTCCTGATGTGATCCTGGATGTTGGTCACAATCCCCACGCTGCGCGTTGGCTCGCCGGTAAACTGGCCAGGCGTAAGTCGTCGCCAGGGCAAATTTTTGGGGTGTACGCCGCTTTGGCACACAAAGATATCGCGGGTGTGCTGGCGGCAACGGCGCCGGTGGTGGATCGATGGTGGTTTGCCGGCCTTAGCGTTGCTCGTGGCTTGCATGAAAACGTTCTGGTTGCGCGGGCGAGTGAGTGCGGGATTGGTCAATACCGTGCGTGTGCTTCGGTGGCGGACGCCCTCCGCGCTGCCATGGCGGAGGCGACAGCAACTGACACCATCATCGTGTTCGGATCGTTCTACACCGTCGCTCAGGCACGCGAGTTGCTCGGCGCCGGGGTCTCTTAAACTTTGTCCATAGCAGGCGCCCGGGCTTTGTGTTCGCATGGGCGCGCAGTTAGTATCGGTACCACATTGACAGTCAAAGGGAGCCGTCGCTCGTGAATGGATTGAAGCAAAGGATCATTGGTGCGCTGGTTCTGGTCTCCTTGGCCGTTATTTTTGTGCCTATGATTTTTGATGAACCTCACTCCGAGCGGGAATCGCGGTCGGTTATGATTCCTGAAGAGCCGCCTTTTCCGGAAGTGGATGTGCCGGCAGAGCCGATGCCGGATGGTTCCGATTACGGCATTACCACAGAGCCGGCGGACACCGCTTCGGCTGAACCTGCGCCAGGATTCCGGCTGATCGAGGGGGCTGACAGAGAGGTCTCTGACCCGGCCGATGTTGAGCAAGCCGAACCACAGGTGTCAGCGCCTGAACCGGTCCCGGAAGCCACGCCAGAGCCGATCGAAGAAACCTCCGAGTACAATCGTTCTCTTGAAGGCGCCTGGGTGGTCCAGTTGGGCAGTTTCGGTAATGCCGATAATGCACGGCGATTGCGTGATAATGCGCGCGATATGGGATTTGGCGCCCATCTGCAGCAGGTTGAGCGCGGTGATACCACGTTGACCCGGGTGTTCAGTGGGCCATTTGCCAGCAAGTCGGATGCTGAAGCCGCCAAATCGGCGCTGGATCAGGCGTTCTCCCTCAATAGCCTGGTCACCTCAGGTGGAAAGTGAGCCATTGTCGTAATTTATGAGTGACTGGCGGTTTGGTGACGCCGGGTTTCCTGATAGAATTCGCGCTTCCTTTTCGCCATCGGGTTTTACATGGAAGCGCTGATCTGGATCGACTGGGTCATCATTGCGCTGATAGCCGTATCCACGCTTATCAGTCTCAAGCGAGGCTTTGTCCGCGAAGCACTGTCCCTGGTGACCTGGGTTGGTGCCTTTATTGTCGCTCGCACCTTTCACCCGCAAATGCAGTCGCTGCTCGAATCCACCGTCGAAACACCGCTGGTGAGATTGATCGCAGCCTTTGCAATTCTGTTTTTCGGTACCCTGATCGTAGGGGCCATTATCAATAATATGATCGGTCACCTGGTGCGCGCCACCGGGTTGTCTGCCACCGACCGGGTTCTGGGCATGGGGTTCGGGCTGCTGCGCGGCGTGGTGGTGGTGATCGTTGCCATTGCCTTCACCCGATACACGCCTCTGGCCGAAGACATCTGGTGGAAGGAGTCCGTCATGATCGACCGCCTGGCGGTGGTTGAAGATTGGTCCCGCCGAACGTTCGGCGACGAATTTGCCCGTTTTCTGGGCCCCGCTGAAGGCGCCTGGGAAAGCCCCGGCGCATCGAACGGGCATGCAGGCGTAGAACCTGCGCCTGCATCCCGTTAACATTCAGATCTAACACTCGGAGAATTTTCCAGCCATGTGCGGCATTGTCGGTATTGTCAGTACTTCTCACGTCAATCAGCTTCTTTATGATGCACTGACCGTTCTTCAGCACCGTGGCCAGGATGCGGCGGGTATTGTGACCTTTCAGGATGACCGGTTCTTTCTTCGCAAGGATAACGGACTGGTCAGGGACGTGTTCCACACCCGGCACATGCGCCGGTTAGTCGGCAATGTCGGGATTGGTCATGTCCGTTACCCGACCGCCGGCAGTTCCAGTTCTGCCGAAGCCCAGCCGTTTTATGTCAACAGCCCTTACGGCATCACACTGGCTCACAACGGTAACCTCACTAACGCCGACGACCTCAGCAGCGATCTGTTCCGGACTGACCTTCGTCATATCAACACCAATTCCGACTCGGAGGTTCTGCTGAATGTGTTTGCCCACGAGCTTCAGAAACTCGGAAAGCTGAACCCGACCAAAGACGAAATTTTTGCCGCGGTCCGGTCCGTTCATAAACGCTGTCGCGGTGCCTATGCTGTGATTGCCATGGTTACCGGTTATGGCATCGTCGGTTTCCGTGACCCCAACGGCATTCGTCCGGCCTGTTACGGTGTGCGTGAAAATGAAAACGGCCAGAAGGAATACATGATCGCTTCGGAGAGTGTTGCCCTGAATGCCGGTGGGTTCAGCATTGTGCGGGACATTGCTCCGGGCGAAGCGGTCTACATAGAGACCGACGGCACGCTTTATACCGAACAGTGCGCGGAATCACCGAAACTGTATCCGTGTATTTTCGAACACGTTTATTTTGCTCGCCCTGATTCGATTATGGACCGGGTCTCGGTCTATAAGGCGCGTTTGCGCATGGGTGAGACGCTGGCCGACAAAGTGCTCAGGGAGCGCCCGGAACACGATATCGATGTGGTGATTCCGATTCCGGACACCAGCCGTACCTCTGCCATGCAGATGGCATTTCAGCTGGGCGTGAAGTATCGGGAAGGGTTTATCAAGAACCGTTACATCGGCCGTACCTTTATCATGCCGGGCCAGAAGATGCGCAAGAAGTCCGTGCGCCAGAAGCTGAACCCCATTGATCTGGAGTTCCGGGGCAAGAATGTGATGCTGGTTGATGACTCCATTGTCCGGGGCACAACCTGCAAAGAAATTGTCCAGATGGCCAGAGACGCCGGCGCCCGTAACGTCTATTTTGCGTCGGCGGCGCCCCCGGTTCGTTATCCGAACGTTTACGGCATTGATATGCCTTCCGCCAGTGAATTGATTGCACACCAGTGCACGGTGGAAGAAATCAGAGAGCAGATTGGTGCGGACTGGCTGATTTACCAGGATCTTGAAGACCTGATCGCTTCCGTCAGTGACGTTAACGACAACATTGATGGCTGGGAATGCTCCGTCTTTACCGGCAACTATGTGACCGGTGATGTCGATGCTGCGTACCTGGACCGGCTCGAGAATCTGCGCAAAGACGACGGCTTTTCTGGTGAGCAGGTCGATGATGACGATAACGCCATCATCGACCTGCATAATGATGAAGACTGAGCCAAAGGCACCAACGCCAGGAGAACACCATGACATTCGGCCGTGAAGAACATCTCTGGATTCCGGAATCGGATCTGGACGGTATGTCGGTTGATACCCTGGCAGTAAGGGCAGGGCAGATCCGGACCGGGCAACTTGAACACAGCGACGCGATTTTTCCGACGTCGAGTTTTGTCTACGGCAGTGCTGCTCAGGCTGCTGCCCGGTTTGGCGGTGAAGAACCCGGCAATATCTATTCCCGGTTTACCAACCCGACAGTGCAAGCGTTTGAGGCCAGAATAGCGGCCATGGAAGGCGGCGAGAAAGCCGTTGCCACCGCCTCCGGCATGGCAGCGATTCTCAGTACTTGCATGGCGTTGTTGCAATCCGGTGATCATGTGATCTGCTCACGTGGTGTGTTTGGCACCACCAACGTGCTGTTTCAGAAGTACATGGCAAGATTCGGCGTTGAAACGTCATTCGTGAGCCTGACCGATCTGGACGCCTGGGCGGCTGCAGTTCGGCCACAAACGCGCATGATGTTTATCGAAACGCCGTCCAATCCGCTGTGTGAGGTGGCGGACCTTGCGGCGCTGTCAACACTGGCCAGGGCCAACGACGCGTTATTTGTGGTCGACAACTGCTTTTGTACACCGGTTCTGCAAAGGCCACTCGAGCAGGGTGCCGATCTGATTATTCACTCCGCTACCAAGTACCTGGATGGCCAGGGCCGGTGTGTCGGCGGCGTTGTCGTAGGCCCCGCGAAGTATCTTGACGAAATCTACGGATTCCTGCGTTCCGCAGGACCAACCATGAGTCCCTTCAATGCCTGGGTGTTCCAGAAGGGCCTCGAAACCTTACCGATTCGTATGCGAGCCCACTGTAACAATGCGTTAGAGTTGGCGACGTGGCTGGAACGCCAGCCAGCCGTGGCCAAAGTATTCTACGCAGGCCTTGCAAGCCATCCGCAGCATGAGCTTGCGAAAAAGCAACAGGATGGCTTTGGCGGGGTGCTGTCGTTTCAGGTTAAGGGTGAGCGCGAAGAAGCCTGGCGTTTCATTGATGCCACCCGGATGATTTCCATTACCGCCAACCTGGGGGATGTGAAAACAACCATCACCCATCCGGCCACGACCACCCATGGTCGCTTGTCGCCGGAAGACAAAGCAAAGGCAGGTATCACTGAGAACCTGATCCGGCTGTCTGTTGGTATTGAAGCCATTGATGACCTGAAAACCGATCTGACCCGGGGTTTTCAGGCACTGAAAGACTAAACTCACTGACGGTTTGAGCATTCATGGCGGAATCCGCTAAAGCGAAGAAAGCAGCATTCACGGAATTGACGGAAAAACAGCAACGCTTTCGCCGCCTGGTGGCCCAAGGGGCCAGGGAAGGCGCAGTTATTGGCATGATTGTGCTTTGCATTTATCTTGTCATGGCGCTGTTTACCTTCAACGCTTCTGATCCCGGTTGGGCCAGCATCGGCCATGATACCCGGGTGGATAATGCCGCAGGCCGTTCCGGTGCCTGGCTTGCCAGTTTGCTGGTGGACTTTTTTGGTCGCGTCTCCTGGCTGTTCCCGGCCATGATGGCCGCTTACGCCATCATGCTGATCCGGCTCCGCCACGAGTCTCTCGATCTGCACTGGCCGCTGTTCATGGTGCGTTTCGGCGGCTTTCTGCTGATTCTGTTGTCGGCGACCAGCTTGCTGTCATTGTATTCGGTGTTTGGTCTGGGCGCGTCCTCCGGTGGCGTGCTCGGTGTCGCAGTTTCTGAAGCGATGATTCGGTTCTTCAACCTGCCGGCCACCACGCTGCTGCTGATTGCCATTTTTCTGTTTGCGTTGACGGTGACGGTCGGGCTGTCCTGGTTCCGGTTGATGGATCATCTGGGCGGATTGGCCCTCAAAATTGCCCAGTGGGTGTCGGCTCTGTTCAAGTCGGACGACAAAGCGGGCAAACGGCTTGCCGAATCCCGGCCAACCCCCGAGCCGGAGCCGCCGATGATCAAGGATCGGGTGGCCCGGGCTGACGCGAACGCAAAAACTCAATCGGGCGAGAAGAAAGCGTCCTGGTGGCGTCGATTGTTCCGTGGCAAGGCCAAACTGACGCATCCGGACCCTCAGCCAGCCAAGGTTCCGGCGCGCAAAGAGCCTGGGCTTGAAGGTCTGGCGGCCGCCGAGCAGGAGCCAGCGCTGCTCGAGAGCTTCAGCTCCAGAGAGGGTGAGGCCGAACCGGATCGCCAGCCGGTGCCGAACACCAGCGCTGCCAAACTGGCCAACCGCGTGGTTAAAATAGCGCCGTTCAAAAAGGATGACCAGGGACCTGCGGGCAAAACGGCCGCGCATAAACAGGGCTCTCTGCTTGAGGATGTTGAACACCCGATCCCGCCTATTTCGCTGCTCGATCCGCCTGAGGAACACAAGGAAAAGGGTTATTCCGAAGAGGCTCTGGAGCACATGTCACGCCTGCTGGAAGAAAAGCTGGCTGACTTTGGCGTGACCGCGGAAGTGGTTGAAGTTAACCCCGGCCCGGTGATTACCCGGTTTGAAATCAAACCGGCAGCGGGTGTGAAAGTCAGCAAGATTTCCAACCTGGCCAAGGACCTGGCGCGGTCATTGGCGGTGTTGAGCGTGCGGGTGGTTGAGGTTATTCCCGGCAAATCCGTGGTGGGTATCGAAATTCCCAACGAAGAGCGGGAGATCGTTCGCCTGAGTGAGGTGCTGAGCGCGCGGGTGTTTACCGAGTCAACCTCCGCGCTGACCCTGGCACTGGGCAATGACATTGGCGGCAACCCGATGGTGGCCAACCTTGCCAAAATGCCGCACTTGCTGGTGGCCGGTACCACCGGTTCGGGTAAATCGGTGGGTGTTAACGCGATGTTGCTGAGCATGCTGCTCAAGGCCACACCAGAAGAAGTCCGCTTTATCATGGTTGACCCGAAGATGCTTGAGCTGAGCATCTATGACGGCATTCCCCATTTGCTGGCACCGGTGGTCACCGATATGAAAGAGGCGGCCAATGCGCTGCGCTGGTGTGTGGCCGAGATGGAGCGGCGTTATCGGCTGATGGCGAGCCTCGGTGTGCGTAACATTGCCGGGTACAATAAAAAGGTCAAGGATGCCCGGGCGGCCGGCGAGCCATTGATGGATCCGTTCTGGAAGCCCGATGACCACCTGGCAAACGATGAGCAGGAACGCCCCGAACTGGAAACCTTACCGTTTATTGTGGTGGTGATCGACGAGTTTGCTGACATGATGATGATTGTCGGCAAGAAGGTGGAAGAGCTGATTGCCCGTATTGCCCAGAAAGCCCGCGCCGCCGGCATTCACCTGATTCTGGCCACTCAGCGACCTTCGGTGGACGTTATCACCGGCCTGATCAAGGCCAACATCCCCACCCGGATGTCGTTCCAGGTGTCATCCAAAATTGACTCCCGAACGGTACTGGATCAGGGCGGTGCGGAGCAACTGCTGGGCCATGGTGACATGTTGTACCTGCCACCTGGCTCGGGCCTGCCGGTGCGGGTGCACGGCGCCTTTGTTGATGATGATGAAGTGCATCGCGTGGTCAGTGCCTGGAAAGCCCGTGGCGAGCCGAAATACGTTGACGATGTGCTGAATGGTGCGGAAGGCGAGCATTTGCCGGGCGTGCCGAGCCTGAGTGAGGGTGGTGGCGGTGAAGACGGCGATGCGCTTTTTGATGAAGCAGTCGCGTTTGTTACCGAAAACCGACGGGTGTCAATCTCCTCGGTGCAACGCAAATTCAAGATTGGTTACAACCGTGCTGCCAACCTGGTGGATGCCATGGAAGCCTCGGGGGTAGTCAGTTCGGCGGGTCACAACGGTGCCAGGGAAGTGCTGGCACCGCCGCCTCCAAGAGACTAGGAGCAGGTGAGTTATGATCAGATCAGTGTTTACGGCAATCATGTTTTTGGTGATGCTACCGGCCACAGGCACTGCCTGGGCCGCGCAAGCAGCCGAGCCTCGGGATGCGGCAAAAGAGCTGGCCTCGGTGCTGCGCAGTTATCAGACCTATCAGGCCAATTTTATCCAGATTGTGGTCAACGGTAACGGCAACCGGGTTCAGGAAACCCGCGGCGTGCTCAAGGCCAAGCGTCCGGGGCTGTTTTACTGGGAGACCGCGGCGCCACTGTCGCAGTTCATTGTCAGCGACGGCAACACCGTTGAAATGTACGACCCGGATCTGGAGCAGGTCACCATTCACACCCTGGACGATCGGGTGCAGAGCACCCCGGCGCTGCTGCTGAGTGGTGAGGTGGGCAATCTGGACGAATCCTACGAAGTCAGCGAGCGCCGGATCGGTGACGACACCCGGGAGTACACGCTGATTCCCCGGGGTGCGGACTCGCTCTTTACCTCGTTACGGCTGAGCTTTTACCGCGGTGAGCTGCAGGAAATGCGTATGGAAGACTCGTTGTCCCAGCTGAGCATTCTGAGCTTTGATCAGGTGACACTGAATGAGACTATTGAAAGCAGCGCTTTCCGCCTTGACTACCCGGAGGAGGTGGACGTCATTCGGGACGGTGCCTGATGCAGGACAACCTGTTTCAGCCTGAAACCGGCTTTCAACCGCTGGCGGCGCGCATGCGGCCAGCCACCTTGGCGGACTATGTCGGTCAGGCTCACCTGGTGGGCCCGGGTAAACCGCTCAGGCGGGCAGTAGAGCAGGGGCAGTTGCACTCGATGATCCTGTGGGGCCCGCCCGGTGTGGGCAAGACCACGTTTGCCCGGTTGCTGGCCAACGTTGGGGAGCTTGCGTTTGAAACCCTTTCAGCGGTTCTCAGCGGCGTCAAAGAAATTCGCGAGGTGGTTGAGCGAGCCCGCAATCGTAAGCAATCCCAGGGCCGCGATACGCTGCTGTTTGTGGACGAGGTTCATCGCTTCAACAAAAGCCAGCAAGATGCTTTTTTGCCTCACATTGAGGATGGCACCTTCATTTTTGTCGGCGCCACCACGGAAAACCCCTCGTTCGAGCTGAACAGCGCGTTGCTGTCGCGAACCCGGGTCTACGTTCTGAAAAATCTCGAGAATGAAGACATTCTCCGGCTGCTGAACCGGGCGTTAACCAGTGAGGCGGGCTTTGCCGGCAAGCTGCAGGTTGCACCAGACGTTCTGGAAACGATGGCGGATGCCTGTGGCGGCGATGCCCGACGAGCCCTGAATATTCTGGAAGTGGCCGCTGACCTGGCGGAGCCAGATGCAGAGGGTGACAACCGGATTTCCTCGCAGACCCTGGAGCAGGTGCTGCAAACCAGTTTGCGGCGATTCGATAAGGGCGGGGATGTGTTCTATGACCAGATCTCGGCACTGCACAAGTCTGTGCGTGGTTCCAGCCCCGATGGTTCACTGTACTGGCTATGCCGTATGCTGGACGGCGGCTGTGATCCGCTCTACGTTGCCCGTCGACTGGTCCGCATTGCCAGTGAGGATATCGGTAATGCCGATCCCCGAGCGCTCCAGCTCACGCTGCAGGCCTGGGATGCCCAGGAGCGTCTCGGCTCTCCCGAAGGCGAACTGGCGTTGGCCCAGGCGGTGACTTACCTGGCGCTGGCGCCGAAAAGTAATGCGGTCTACCAGGCTTTCAATGAATGCATGGCCGACATCCGCAAAGACCCGGACTACCAGGTTCCTGTTCATCTGCGCAATGCCCCCACCAAGCTGCTGAAAACGATGGGCCACGGCGCCGAATACCGCTACGCCCATGACGAGCCGGATGCCTACGCTGCCGGCGAGTGTTACCTGCCCGAAGCCATCCATCAGCGCCGTTACTACCAGCCGGTCAGGCGTGGCCTCGAAATCAAGCTGGCTGAAAAACGTCAACGACTGGATGATCTTGACGCCGACAGCCCTGCCAAACGCTATTGACGCAACTGGCGTACCGGTTTTAGCCGGTGCCGGGTGGGGCAGGTGGTGGTCAGCAGAGTCTCGGCAGGTATAATGCCCATAGTTTCATTCATTCGTTAACCGGAAAATTCAGGAAGATCATGCTCGATCCGAAACGTGTCCGTAC
>JAWOAO010000237.1:0-8279 GCA_046498485.1 Marinobacter sp.
CGTCTTTGACCTGCAGCCAGCTCTTGCCCAGCAGCCAGACCAGGCCAGCCCCGGCCACCAGCCCACCGGCGTGAGCCATGTAAGCAATGCCGGTGGCGCCGGCATACCAGTAATCGTAGACTTCCTTGCCCAGCCAGACTGGCAACAGGGCGATGGCGGGTGCCCGAAAGTAATTGAAGTAGACCCCGAGAAAATAGAAAAAGCGGATTTTCTGCAGACCATAGATGGCCACATACATGCCCATTAATCCCGAGATAGACCCGGACGCCCCTATCAGCGGAAGTTGGCTGGCCATTGAAAACCCGACAAACACCAGCCCGGACAGGGCGCCACACACCAGGTAAGCGGCCAGGAACCGGCCGGGGCCGAGGGCTTTTTCCACGGTAAAACCCAGCAAGAACAGGAACAGCAGGTTACCGATAAGGTGGCCCCAGCCGCCGTGCAGGAACTGGTAACTGATCAGGGTGTACAGTGACAGATCCGCCGGTACCAGGCCCAGCTGATAGGCACTCATGCGGCTGATCCACTGCTGTTCTATCGCGGTACGCTGTTGCTGCCACTGGCTGCGCTCGGCAGGCGCCCAGATAAGATCCCGGTTGTCCTGCAGATACTGATAGAACTCCCGATCCAGCAACAGGGTAACGGCTTGCCAGAGTGTTTGGCTGTTGTCCTGCAGCGCCTGGAACTCCTGAAGTTCCAGAACACTTTGCTGATCACCATCAAAGCGGATGGCCCGTTGCAGATAGTCCTCATAGGCCGGGCCCTCCAGTGCCAGCAGATTGCCGTCCAGATACTGTTCAAGGGCAGATTCCAGCTTGCGCTCGTCACCGCCCTGGTAAAACAGGAACACCAGCAGGCAGGCCATGATCAGGCCCAGGGTTACCCAGGGCGGGCGTTTCCAGTTAATCGAGTTTTCGGCAGGAATAATCAGCATGGGCGGTCACAATTCATCACAATCTGTCCCTGAAAAGCTGCTTTTTACCACAGCAGGGGCTTCTTTTCCCGGTGTAATGGTGTCCGGCGAGCAGAAAAAGCAGTTCTGCAACGGGATTTGTGGGGCAGTGCGCACCCGTGGCTGTCATCACCCAGTCACACAAATGCCATTCAATCGGTAATCAACAACTTCCGTAGGTCTATCGACCATTCGCCAATTGCCGTTATCGCTCCGGAAACCAATATTGGCGGAGCGATAACAATAAAAACCGGATTCTGGATTCGAGGATACTGCACATGACCGTACTTGTTTTGGACAACCCTGAAATGCTGGCCAGGGCGGCACTGGCGTTCGGTATTATGGCCGGTGGCCTGTCGCGCGACGAGGCCCGCCCTCACCGCACCCGTTTTCACTACGGTTTCAACAAGCACAATCTGGATGCCAGTGACCTCGAGGTGCTCAAACAGCACGCGGTCTATCTTAACAACCATCCCGGTGTCCGGGTCCGGATTCATGGCCATGCCGACCAGTTCGGTGCTGCCGAATACAACCGGTTTCTGGCCCGGCAGCGGGCCAACGCGGTGGCCCGGTTGCTCATGCATGAAGGGGTGCACCAGTCCGCAATTGTGCTGGCCACTTGGGGTTCAGACCGACCACTGGCGCGACCGGAAGATCACGCTGCCAATCGTCGTGTGGAGCTGGAGTACCTCACCCTGGATATCGCCCAGGCGCTCTAGAACAGTCGCCCTGAAAACACAAACGGGGCCTGCAGGCCCCGTTTGTCATCAGCACGCAAGCGGCTTAACTGTAGACCTGCCAGACGTTCCACAACAGCAGCACAGCCGCCACCAGAATCGCCAGCCAGGTCAGCAGTATGCCCACCATACGGGCTTTATGGGGACCACCCTTACCGTTGATCATGCCCCAGGCATGGAGTATTCGCCCTACCACCAGCGCCATACCGGTCCAGTAGATCAAGGTTGACGAAACCCCGTTCAACTCGGCAATCGCCAGCATGATCAGGCCAACCGGCGCGTATTCGATCAGATTGGCGTGCGCACGCACCGCTGCTTCAAATTCCGGGTCGTCATTGACGCCCAGGCCTTTACGATACTTCAGCCGGTACTTGACGACCTGGCCAGACAACACCAACAACAACAGGCCAGTGACGGCCGCAAACACAGCGGTTACGGGTACAATCATGTCAGCCCTGCTTGATCTTGTTAACAACCGCCAGCAGCAGCACAGCACCGGCAGTGGCTGTCACCAGCTCACCCACCACGCTCTTTACCGCCAGCCCCAGTACACCGAAGAGCACACCGCCAATCACCGAACCGACGATACCAATGCCAATATTGGCAAACACGCCGAAGCCCTTGCCCTTCATGATCAGCCCCGCCAGCCAGCCGGCAAGACCACCAATGATCAGAAACCAGATCAGGCTCATCTGTTCATACCTCCATGGTTACCCGTTCCGGGAGAAACTCTGGTCCGAAGACTGCCCTGTTTTCGGCGGCCATTCAAGCAGTTCCGGGCGCATTGGCGAGCCCTGCGATGGCCTCGGACATCTGCTGGTGGCAGCGGGCCATCAGTTCGGGCAGGTCTTCATTGCTCAGGCCGCGAGTTTCGACCGGCGGCAGAATGTGCACGGGTACCGGCTCACGCTGGCCAAACCAGCCCCGGGCTTTACTGTGGTACTCCCCCACACACACCATGGTAATCGGTGCACCGGCCGCAATCGCGGCGTGAAAGGCGCCTTTTTTGAATTTGCCCAGGCCACGACCGCGGCTGCGGGTGCCTTCCGGGAAGACCCAGATACTTTTGTGCTGGTTGGTGATGGCATCGCTGGTGGCCTGCATCAACGCCACCGCCTTTCTCGAGCGACTACGGTTAAGGATGATGTTACCGCCGAGCCAGAACACCTGACCAAAGAACGGCGTCCATACCAGCGCCGATTTGCCCACGGTGACCGTGCGGGGCGGCAGCAGGTCGCCCATCACAAACAGGTCGTCATTCTGTTGATGGTTGGCAATGACCACCGTTGGCCGGTCTTTGGGCATGTTCTCGGCGCCGTATAGCGGGCGTTTCATGCCCAGCAGGCCCCGCCCTGCCCGCGCCACAGTCCAGCCCAGCAACCGGTTGTTATCCGGGTTAAAGGGTCGGGCCAGGTACACCACCAGCGCCAGACAGCTCACCACTGCCACACTGATCCACGCCAATACTGCTCGTAACACTGCCATACTGCCTTTCCGATACCGAATAATTTGGCGTACAAGTGTACGCCACAGTCAAAGCGCAGCAAAACTATCCTTTTGTGCTAGTGCGTAAACGGGGCAGGCCTGCAGCACCATGGTGCTCAGGCAGAGCTGGCCGGGCTGCGCCAGGTCCATCGGGCCCGCTTCCGCATACAGTGGGTGCACGAACAACATCAGCAGCACCGCCAGCCAGAGGCTGATGCCTTCGACCACGCGACGTATCCGGGGCCGGCTGATGCCTTTACCGATGGTTTTCGGGCGTTGCATCGAGATTCGGGCAACCGGGTGAGCAAGCAGCGACAGCAGCATCACGACATCCTTTTAGTGGAGTTGAGTGATGCCATTGCACCAGCCGGGGCGGGCAAGGCCGTGGCAGAACGGGGCGAGCCGGCGATTAAAAATGATGAATTATGGCAATACCGTAACCCTGGCTTGTGCGCGGGCGCGGGCGTGGTTTAATGGCAGCACATCCTGCTGAACTGAACGACCGATGAAAAAACACATTGTGCTGATAGAAGATGAGCCTGGCATCCGGGATAACTATCGGGCGGCGTTCGAGCGCCGGGGCTACCGGGTTACCACCTACGGTGACCGGCCTGCAGCCTGGCAGGTGCTGCGCCAGTCACTGCCGGACCTGGCCATTATTGATGTCGGACTGGGGGATGAGCCCGAAGGCGGTTTTACTCTGTGCCAGGATTTGCGAGCGCAGTCGGCCACCTTGCCGATCATCTTCCTGACCGCTCGCGACGGCGACATTGATTCCGTGCACGGGCTGCGCCTGGGTGCGGATGATTACGTGACCAAAGACATGAGCCTGGACCATCTGCTGGCACGCATTACCGCCCTGCTGCGCCGGGCCGACGCCTGGGCAGAAGCGCTGCAAAAGCCGGACGAACTGTTGCAACGGGGCCCGCTGACGGTCAATGTCGACCGAATGACGGTAACCTGGGATGACCAGCCGGTCGACCTCACGGTCACCGAATTCTGGATGCTGCATGCTCTGGTGCAACATCCCGGCCATGTCCGTAGCCGGGATCAATTGATGGAGGCCGCCAGCACCGTGCTCGATGACAATACGGTCACCTCCCACATCAAACGCATCCGGCGCAAGTTCGTTCAGCTGGACAGCACCTTTGAGGGTATTCAGACCGCCTATGGCATGGGCTATCGGTGGAACGTCCGTGAGCTTTGATCTTGAGCCTTAAACGCCAGTTGTTCCTGGCCAGCCTGCTGATGCTGCTGATTCCCTGGGCCGGGCTGAAATTTGTGCTGGAACTGGACACTGCTCTGCGCCAGCAGGCCCTGCAGCAACTGCAGGAACGCGGCCAGCGAATGGCCGAGCTGGCCGGTGACGTGCTGCTGGGCCAGCCGGTGATCAACACGCCAGCCGCCCTTTACGTGAGCCGTGCCGACAACCCGATCAACCCCGACGGCTATGCCGACGACTGGTCCGGTTACGATGACGGCGACGACCAGCAAAACTGGCAGTCAGCGGATTACCTGCCAAGCCCCGGCCAACCGCACCTGAGATGGCAAGCCGCCACCGATGACCGGCACCTGTTCTTACTGGTGCAAATGCAGAACCAGGCCATGCAACTGTTCCAGCAGAACCACCCTGACCAACCCTACGATCGTTTTGAGCTGGAACTGCGGCCCCCGGTCAACGATGTCGAGCAACTGCTCTCAGCCCAGCGCTGGACCATACGTACCTCGGCACCGGGCCAGGTACACGCCAACCGGGAGGACCGGCAACAAACCACCGACTTCCGGATTCATGGCGCCTGGCGCGACCGGGCCTCTGGCTGGCAGCTGGAACTGCAGCTGCCGCTGCCACCCCGGGGCAGCTTACTGGGGTTCCGGGTGACACAGGGTGCGGACGCAAGCCCACTCGGCCCCGGGATCTCGCCACCGCCGCCGCTGGTGCAGCGGCATCCTGCCCTGGAGCGGGCGCTGGCCGGACAGCTCAGCGACGGCCAACAGGTGACTGTGGCGGAGCCTGCCGGCTGGATCATCGCCGACACCCGGCACCCTGATACCGATCCCGACGCCGACTTTGACGAACTGTCGCCGTTTCAGGTGGCTGAACAGATCACCCTGAATGCCCTGCGCGCCCTGATCCGTCTTTATCAACCGGAACCCAGGCCGCTGAATGCAGCCAATCACAAGCTGATAACCGACGGGCTGCTGGACAATCATCTGGTGCAACACCGCAATGGCTCGATCTGGCTGGTCACCGAACACGCGCTGTTCGGTGACCGGTCACTGGTACTGCAGCAATCACTCGATCAGCTACTGACCCTGTCCGGATCGGCACTTGGTAGCGTGCTGGCCCGCAGCCTGTTGATCATTCTGGCGTTAACCCTGGTATTGCTCGGCTACGCCAGCTGGCTGTCCTGGCGCATTGCCCGCCTGCAACGGCTGGTCAGCGCCAGCGTGGATGAAGACGGCCGGATTCTGAGCCAGATTCCCCCGGCCCCCAGCCGGGATGAGCTGGGCCAGCTGCAACAGCACTTTGGCCAGATGGTCGAGCGCCTGCAGAGTTACAACCGCTATCTGGAGAGCTTCTCACGCCGGCTGTCCCATGAGCTGAAAACACCGGTCGCCGTGGTGCGGTCGTCCCTGGAAAACCTGGCTCACACGGACTCAGAGCAGGAGCGCCAGCAATACCTGGAGCGGGCCTCCGATGCCACCGGACGCCTGCGGCGGATTCTGAACAGCATGAGCGAAGCCGCGCGCCTGGAGCAGAGTTTTGACCAGGCCGACAAAGAAGTGTTTGATCTGGCCGGCGTGGTCGCCGAGGCCACCGCCGCCTATCAGCAGCTTGATGCTGAGCACCGGATTCTTTACCAGGGCCCGGTTGCCGACTGCCCGGTTCTGGGCTCACCGGAGATGCTGGTGCAGATGCTCGACAAGCTGGTAGATAACGCCCGGGATTTCACCCCCAACGGCGGCACCATTGAGGTGGAGCTGCAGCCACACAGCGACCACTATCAATTGACGGTGTTTAACGAGGGCTCGAAACTACCGGGCAACAGCGGTCTGGACATCTTTGGTGCTTTCGTCTCCCAGCGACACGGCCAGAGCGACGGCCATCTGGGCCAGGGGCTTTTGATTGTCCGGCTGATTGCGGACTACCATGGTGGCCATGTCGATGCCCGAAACAAATGCCAGGGTAGCATTGGCGGTGTCTGCTTCCGGGTGGTCATCCCGACCACCAGCGTTGAATCAAGGAATCTATCGTGAGTGCCAAACCTTCTTCCATGGATTTTCATCCGTTGCGGGCCGACCTGTACCAGGAACTGCACTCCCGCCCGTTCCAGGTGATTCCGTCCCATGCCCGGATTACCCACCTTGCAGTGATGGTTTCACCGGAGCAGCGCCAGCAGCAGTTTGAACATCTGCAGAAACTCCACCGGATGCTGGGCGAGCCCTGGCCAGAGCAGGAAGTCAGTTGCTATGAGCACACCATCGGAAACTTGAGAATCCGGCGCGAAGTTCATATGGAGTTTGCCTCGTACACCTTCACCAATCTGGAGGTCTCCAAGGCCGACCCGTTTACCGAAACCGGCATCAGCTCGCTGCCAGACGGTTGGCTCGATCAGCTGGCAGGCAAGGTAGTCGGTGCCTTCCACATTGAGATCAGACCGTCCACTCAGGATGCACTCAGTGAGCTGGCGTTCATGCGCAAGTATTTTGAGGGCATGCGCCTGATCGGCAGCAGCCCCCAGGACGGTGCGGCACGGGTGCTGGGGTCGTTTCAGTTACACAGCGACCAGTTTGGCCGGTTCATGGTACTCAACCATGAACTGTCCAACAGCCAGCTGGGCCGGCTGGTTCAGCGCCTGATGGAGATCGAAACCTATCGGCTGATGTCCTTGTTAGCCTTGCCGCTGGCCAGAGACATCACACCACGCCTGAACGACATGGACCAGAAGCTGGCGAGCATTACCCAGTCCCTGGCTGACAACGAATCGCTCGACGAACAGGCGCTGCTGGCCGAACTGACCCACATTGCGGCCAGAATCGAAGCCTACCGGGCCCACTCCACCTTCCGCTTCTCCGCCACCCGGGCCTACCATCGCCTGGTACTGACCCGGCTGGAAGAACTCCGGGAAGATGAAGTGTCCGGGCACCTGACCATCAGCGAGTTCATGACCCGGCGGCTCACGCCCGCGGTGAAAACCTGCGAGGCTGTCGGAGAGCGGCTTGAAGACCTGTCACGCCGGGTCGACCGGGCCTCGGATATGATGCGCACGCGGGTCGAGCTGGCGATTCAGAGCCAGAACCAGCAACTGCTCAGCTCAATGGATCGGCGCTCCCGCATTCAGCTGATGATGCAGCATACCGTGGAAGGCTTCTCGGTCGTCGCTATCTCCTATTACCTGATCGGCTTGTTGAAACTAATTCTGGACGGACTGCAGGACACCGGCGTCGTCTTCAACAAATCCCTGGTACTGGGCGTAGCCATTCCCGTGGTCATGGTGCTGGTATTTGTCGGCATCCGGACGATTCATCACCGGTTCATTCGCATGGCAGACCGGCAATAGCGCACCGGATTCAGCCGAACTGGCGCGGCCCATTTTTGGTTAACGGGAGGGCGCCGGAACCAACTCGGGCTCGTCATTCCGCACCCGGAGGAAACGAGCGAAACGAGGCAAGCCGGTTGCCGTGTGGCCGCGATAGCGAAAGGTTACGGTTGCACCAATAGGCGGCGGCTGTTTTCTTTGGGCATCACTGAAGCCGGTGCCGATGCGAAACTGGCGACCATCACCCAGCTTCAGCTCCAGCGCACCCATCATCCCCTCAAGCCGGCCCTTGCCCGGAAGGTGCCGGACCACCACCGCCTCGGTATCGTCATGGAGGGTCACTTTCAGCAGGTCATCAGATCGGCCAGCCTGATACAGGCCGGCCTTGCGCTTGAGCATCAGCCCTTCGCCACCGGCCGCCACCGTCTCATGCAGTTGTTTCAGAAGCGCGTCGTGACTGGCAACCGGGCTTTGCCTGACCAGAGCCAGGTAGGGCGAGCCCGCCGCCTGCACCAGAGCTGTCAGACGCTGATAGCGAAGCTCAAACGGCGTGTTTTGCATCGG
>JAWOAO010000263.1:0-5780 GCA_046498485.1 Marinobacter sp.
ATGAGACAGTCGTTGGCGTCAGTTGATAAGATAATGGGCTTTGAACTTCAGAGAGCCTGCATCTGTGATGATCACCTCCAGTCAACCAACCGATTGTCCCTGTGGCAGTGCCAAGACTTATGCGCAATGCTGTCAGCCCTGGCATCTTGGCGCAGCAGCACCGAGCCCCGAGGCGCTGATGCGCTCACGCTATGCCGCCTTTGTGGTGAAAGACCGGGACTACGTACTCAAAACCTGGCACCCGAGCACTCGCCCGCAAGCGCTGACGCTGGAAGATTCGCCGCAGTGGGCGGCGCTGCGCATCCTCGATAGCGACGAAGACGGCGATAACGGCAAGGTGCATTTCCGGGCGATGTATCAGTCCGACAAGGGCTGGGGGTATCTTGAGGAAGTCTCTGACTTTATTAAAGAAGATGGCCGCTGGTTGTATCTGAGCGGTGACACCACCGAAGGGCAGCTCAAGCCTGGCCGGAATGAGCCGTGCCCCTGCGGCAGCGGGCGCAAGTTCAAGGCCTGCTGCCGGTAACGGGGCTTGCGGTGAACCAGGCCGAAGGGCGCTGGCTATTCGAAAGTTGGCAGGTCGGGTTTGACGATATCTTTGCCCGCCTCAACCCAGGCATCAAAGCCGCCTTCGATCGACTGCACATGCAGATAGCCCATCTCTTTCAGCGCCTTGGCGCTGAGTGCCGAGCGGCCGGAGTTCTTGCAGTAAAGCACAATGTTCATCTGGCGATTCTCAAACGCAGGATCGTTAGTGAACTTGAACTCCAGTAAGCCGCGCGACACGTTCACCGCGCCGGGGATGTGGCTGTTGCGGTATTCATCGGCATCTCTCACATCCAGTAACAGGTCTGCGTTCTTGATGGCCGCGTCCGCCTCGGTGAGCGGGATTTCCTGAATCTCTTTCTTGGCTGCGGCAACCAGATCGTGTGCAGTTTTCATCGTATCTCCTCGGGTGATCCGTCGTTTGCGTCAGGTTAAGTCATTTCGCGCGTACCCGTCACCTGCGCTGTGCTAAATTGTCGCATCAGATAATGAGGAACCTATGAAAGCTGCACTCCCTGAGACCAGTAAAGGCGTCATCTTCGGCCTCGGTGCCTACACTATGTGGGGCAGCTTTCCCCTGTACTTTGCCTTGTTCGAGGGGATTCCGGCGTGGGAGGTGCTGATCCATCGGGTGATCTGGTCCTGTCTGTTCCTGGGCATCGTGATTTCGCTGCTCAGACGCTGGTCGCCAGTGACGGCGGCGCTGAAACAGCCGAAAAAACTGGGCTTCGTGCTTGGCTGTGCGTTCTTCATTGCGCTGAACTGGGGGGTTTATATCTACGCGGTAGAGACCCGCCATGTGCTGCAGGCCAGTTTGGGCTACTTTCTGACTCCGTTGGTCAATGTCGCCTTGGGGCTGTTGATTCTGGGGGAGCGGATTTCGCGTCTGCAAACGGTTGCGGTGATACTGGCGGCGGTGGCAATTCTGTACCAGTTTTTCCTGTTGGGAGAATTGCCCTGGATTACCCTGGTGCTGGCGTTCAGTTTTGGTAGCTACGGGCTGATGCGCAAGAAAGTCGAGCTGGATGGTTTGTCTGGCCTGTTTGTCGAAACGCTGCTGCTGTTGCCGCTGGGGCTGCTCACGCTGGCCTGGCTGTCGGCCCAGGGCATCTCCCATTTCACCGATAACACCTACAGCACGCTGTTGTTGCTTTCCAGTGGCATGGTCACCGCCATTCCTCTGCTGGCCTTTGCCGGCGCCGCCCGCCGGCTGACGCTGTCGACCGTGGGCTTTCTCATGTACATCAACCCCACCATCCAGTTTCTGATTGCGCTCTACGTGTTTCATGAGCCACTCAGCACCGAGAAGCTGGTGAGCTTTGTGATGATCTGGACAGCGCTGGCTATTTACTCCTGGTCGGCTTGGGCAGGGAGGGCGAGAATTTGAAACAACCCGTCACCGGCTATCACAAAGACGACGAAAACCACTGGGTCGCCCAGCTGGCCTGTGGCCATAACCAACATGTCCGTCATGACCCGCCCTGGGTGAACCGGCCCTGGGTGACTACGCCCGACGGCCGGGCGTCGATGCTGGGATTTGAGCTGGAGTGCAAGAAGTGCGACGACGGTGCGCCGGCAGATGATCAACCTCAGGCCATGGTCTACAGGTAGGCTTCCAGTTCGTCGGCCAGCCAGCCTACCACGGCACCCCCTTGCGCCTGTTCTGATTCCAGTGCACTGAACACTTTCCACCAGCGGGCACTGCGGTGGTGAATGGTTTTCAGTTGCTCCTTGCGTAAAGCTTCAGCAATCAACGGCAACGGCAGATCGGCCCAGCCGGCGCCGTCGATGACCGCATCCCGGATCAGTTCGTACTGGGTAAACGCCAGGTAGTTCGCGGTTTCCGGAGAATCAGCCACCAGCACCGAATCCTGCAGGTAGGCGAGGGTGATTTCGGTGTGGCTGATCAGGTCATCCTGGGTCACCCGTTTGAGTTGGCTGAGCGGGTGCTCCGGTGCGGCAACGGTCAGCATGCGCACATCCGCCAACTCCCGGAACCATTGATAACCCTGGGTCAGCAGTTCTGGCATCAGGCCATAGGCCACATCAACGGATTGGTTGCGAACCAGCGACGGCAGCTCCCTGGGTGGCGCCAGATAGATCGACAGGCTGGTTTGCGGGAAGCGTTCTCTGAGCCGGCGCAGAATGTCGCGCCACACATCTTCAGGAATGGCGTCGTCCCGGGCGATGCGCAATACCGACTCGGCACCACTCAGGTGGTGCTGGCAGCGGGCCTGGATCTGGCCGGCGACCTGGTCGAAGCGCCGGCAGTCGGTGAGGATCGACTGTCCGATGGACGTCAGATGCAGCTGATTGCCGCTGCGCTCGAACAGCTGCACGCCCAGTTCGTCTTCCAGTGAGGCCAGTACGGTGCTGATGGTGGTCCGGCTGCGATTTTGCTCCCTCGCAACGGCGGCAATGCTGCCATTGCGGACCACGGCCAGGAAGGTTTTGATCTGGGATGTTTTCACTTGCTCCTCATTACGACGGATTTTACGTCGCTCAGTGACTCACGCTTCGGATAGTGCCCCGATAATATGGGCGGCAATTATCAGGAGGTCAAAATGTTTACTTCTCTGGCGCGGGAAAATATGGCGCTGACATTATCTGCAGTCGGGGCCGGTTTGTTTGCGGTTGCCGGCATTGGCTGGGGCCTTTGGGTTGATTCCCTGGTCATTCTGTTCGATGGCGCTTATTCGCTGGTCAGTCTGGCGCTGTCGCTGCTGTCGCTGTACGCCGCCCGCCTGGTGCGTCGGCCCGCTAACGAGGATTATCCGTTTGGTATGGGTGCGGTCGAGCCACTGGTTATTGCCATCAAGGGCCTGGTGATCGGGCTGGTGTGCGTGCTGTCTCTGGCCGCTGCGGTGGTGTCTCTGCTGCAGGGCGGCCGGCCGGTGGCTGCGGATATGGCGATGATGTTCGGCGCCGTCAACGTGGTCGGTTGCTTGCTGGTGTGGGGCTACCTGCGCTGGACCAGCACCCATCGCAGCTCCGGCCTGGTGCGGGCAGAGCAACGTCAGTGGCTGATGGACACTGCGCTGAGCGCCGCCGTGATGATCGGTTTCGCCGGCGCCTGGATGCTGGAGCGCAGTCAGTGGTCAGCGCTGGCGGTCTATGCCGACCCGGTAATGATGATGGTGATTTCGGTGTATTTCATGACCGTGCCGGTGCGGATGGTGACGGATTCGGTCAAAGAGTTGTTGCTGGCAGCGCCCAGTGACCACGCCATGACCGAAATCCAGGAAACGCTGGAAGACCACGGCTTCAACCCGGATCGTGTGAAGGTGGCCAAGTTGGGCCCTAATCTTTTGCTCGAGGCCAGACTGGTCAGAATTTAATGCCCCGCTGACCGTGGCATTGTCACCGGGCTTTCAGTCCGTCCGTCGACAGTATCAGCTGCCGGGCCTCCGATTTTTTCTGCTCAAGCCGGTCCAGCAACGGGTCGGCAGCGGCTGGCACGCCCTCCGGAGCTTTTGTGGCAAAGGCTTTCACCAGTTCAATCTGAACGTGCAGATCCTGAAAGCGGCCGTACAGTTCCTGTCGTTGCCGGAGCACCTTGAGCGCTGCTTTCCAGTTGCCGGCGTCCAGCTCCATCAGGTACCGGATGCGTTTAAGCTGCTTGCGCAGCCGGTGGATGTCTTCGTCCGGGGCATCCGGCCGCAGTGCGCCGGCTTTTCGATTGAAGCCCCTCAACCGGCGCTCAACGCTGTTGCGGATGTCTTTGTTGCTTAGCTTGTCGACCAGTTTTCTGAAGTGTCGGGACTGGAGTTCATTTTCCCAGCTGTGCAGGCTGTTCCGGTAACGTTTGCTGCCAAGCCGCCTGGCCAGTCGTTTTTGTTCCTTTGCTGCCCGCACCTCGGTCCAGGCTTCCAGTTCGGCCCGGAGCTCGGAGTTCTCACAACACAATGCGGGTAAGTCCTGCAGGAACACATGCAGATCCCGCAAATTGCTGGTGGCCTGGGCATGGCGTTTCAGTTGGCTCAGGTGGCTTCGCAGCAACTTGTTGCCGGTAACTTCTGCCACCGAATCCGCCACTGCACGGCTGCGCCTCAGGGCGATGCGGTACTGGTGCAGAAATTCATCATCCAGCCCTAACATGACCCCTCGTTCAAGTTGCCTCAGGCGGTCGGCCTGGCGCATCAACCTCTCTGGAATGCCTTTGGCGGGTTGCTTGCCAGAGCTGGCTGCCCGTTTGTCATTCTTGCGCTCGAAGGCCTCAAAACTGAAGTCTCTGGGGGTTAGAAAAGTCTCCAGTCGTGCCTCGGATTTGCCAAGCTTGCGCCAGTGTTTGATGGGCAGGCGAATGTGAATAAAGCTGGCGGTGGGTAGTTCGAACGGAGCTTGCTTTGCGAGGTGGGCTGCCAGCTCGAGCAAGGCCGGGTTGTGGCCGACAATGGCAAGGGTTTGCAGCCAATCGTCCTGATTCTGCAGCCATCGTAATAGCCGCTGGTAGTCGAAGCTGTAAAGCTCTGGGTCGGTATGCACCCGTGCCTCCGCAAGTGCTGCCGGAACAATGCCCTGCACCGTTTGTTGCGCGCGCACGGCGGGGCTGGCGTAAATCTCCCCTTCGAGGGCACCATACCGTTGCAGAGCCCTGGCGAGGGATGGCAGTTGCTGCCGCCCCCGGGGGTTCAGCGGGCGCGCCTGATCACTCAGGTTGTCGTCGTCCCAGCTGGATTTGGCGTGGCGGATCAGGAACAGGTCTTTCATGTTGCTTCCCCAGGCAGTGCTGACATGAAACTTTAGTCTGGCACAGGCTAAAGTCGTTTACATGACCGCCGTTACTTCATGTATGCGAAGTACTTGATAGCAAAAGTTTTATCTCCCTTTCGTGTGATTATTCCGTGTTGCCTGAACACAGGTCTTAACAAACTGAAACAGCTTGCGTTCAAGCAATGTGGATAATCCCCTGACGAACAAACCGCTCCGGAGCTGGAATCATGACATTCATGAGTAACCTTACCATTCGAACCAGGCTGTTGATGGGTGTGCTGGTGCCAGTGCTGATCACCGCCGCCACCATTGCCTGGATGACCGCCAGTCAGATCCAGACCCACGGCAAGGCCGAGCTGGAGCGGTTGCAGGTGGAATTACTGGATGCCCGCAAACAGGGTCTGAGAGATCTGCTGGATACCGCTCGTTCTGTGGTGCTGGAGGCCAAGGATAACTCGGGCCTGGTTGGCCGTGCAGCCCAGGAAGCGGCCCGCCAGCGCCTGCGTTCCATCAGTTTCGGG
>JAWOAO010000291.1:0-4204 GCA_046498485.1 Marinobacter sp.
GCCCATACTGTCTAGAAGCGAGGACATTGAAGGCTTCTATATGGCCTGCGGGTTCTCGGGGCACGGGTTCATGCTCGCGCCGATGACAGGCCTTCTTCTCAGTGAACTCATTTTGGGTGAACCCCCTTCACTTGATATGGGGATGTTCTCCCCCCCGGGCTTTCACCTCTCCTTCATCCTGAAGCTGACCAATCGGGCTGCCGCAGGCAGCACAGGGAGCTTGTATGAAAAGCGTCATTCTGATGTTTGTTGGTGGTTTGGTGGGCGGTGTGATCGGGCCCGTTGCGGCACTGGTGTGCGCAACGGCTGGTTTTTTTATCGGACGCTGGGACATTGAAAGCGCCCGGAATACCCATTCGGCAGAGCATTGCGCCGATGCCCCTCCGAAAAAAGCCAGTAGATAAGCTGATCGGTGCGCGTGAACGCACCGATCAGCAGCGTCGTCGCCCGCCTCACTCACTTGCTACGGTTTTAAGCCACTCCACACCAAAACGCACCCCGAATCCCTGCAGGTCTGTGGGTATCTGAGCCAATCCACCTTTGTGGGTGCCGGAAGAAGCCATGTCCACATGAACCCAGCCAATGCTTTTGTCGACAAAGCGCCCAAGCAGGCGGGCTGCATAGATATGATCACCTGCGCCGGTGGTCCGGCATTGCAAGGTGTCGGCGACCTTTGATTCCAGATCCTCGTCGTAATCGTCCTCATACGGGAACGGCCAGACCCGCTCACCACAACGCTCACCGGCCTGGATGATGGGCTCGACCCACTGTCGACGGTTGGTCATTGCCCCGGCCATTCGTTGACCCAGGGCGGCTATAACGCTACCGGTCAAGGTCGCGTAATCAATGATGGCCCGGGGTTTGCCCCGGGATACCAGGGCAAGGGTATCCGCCAGCACCATCCGGCCTTCAGCATCGGTATTGATCAGTTCAATCGTGGTGCCATCCAAAGCAGTAATGACATCGTTGCATTTGACCGCCCGGGATCCGATGTGGTTTTCCGCCAGAGCCAGCCAGCAATCCACCGGCTGGTCAAACTTCAGGCGGGTGATGGCAAGCAGAGTGCCGAGGGCGACGGCACTACCCTGCATATCGCCGTGCATGCCCAGCATGCCTCCGCCCACTTTCAGGTTGCTGCCACCGGTATCGAAACAGATACCTTTACCCACCAGTGCCAGCGGCTTGCCTTTGGCGCCTGGTGGGCGATATTGCAGGTGAAGTATGCCGGCGTCTCTGACCGGGCTGGCCTCCACCACGGACAGAAAAGCCCCGGCGCCCAAGTTCTCCAGTTTGTCGCGGTCGTAGAACTCGGCTTGCCAGCCTTCCTGGCGGGCGAGCGACTCGGCGAACTCCCGATAGATGCCAGGCGTCAGATAGTTGCCCGGCAAATGAGTTAACCAGCGAGCCAGGTTATTGCCCTCGGCCGTTGCTTCGGCGTATTGAAAGTCGGCTTTTTCGAAATCCCCGAAAAAACGGATTGTTTTCAGGTTGGCTGGTTCCGGGGCTTTGTCGGTCACTCTGGGTAACTGGAACAGTGCTGCATGCGCTGCAGCCACCAGGGCTTCGGCCATGGCACTGGCAGAACGGCCGTCACCCAGCAGGGAGATCACATTGAGTTGCTCCAGACGCTCCGAAATCAGGGGTCCGATTATTTTGCGTGCCCGGCTCAGCGCTTTGAAGCCGTCGAGATGCTCAGGCACAAAGGCAACCGCGGTACGCTCACCCGTGGCACTGGAGAGCAACACCGGATTGGCGGATTCTGGATAAGCCGAAAGGCGCTTTTCAAGAAACTCAGCCCAGGGCGTGCTTTTCAGGGCGCTCCGATCGGCGTCGGGCACCAGCAGCACAACCCCCGCGCCGGGTTCAAACTGCCAGGACGCGGGTATCGATGGGTCTTTTTGCAGCAGCAACTTGGGTAATCCGGAAAACTCGGGTTTCATGAGCGGGGCGCTCCTGACGGTGAACTGAATAATGTTTAATGGGAGTGTAGTTGGTTTCCCCCTGCCGAAGGGTATAGATTGCAGCTTATCGCAATTCGCTTTGCTGCACTCTGCGGTTCGTCAGGAGTTCCTCACTGTATGTTGGCATGTTCAAATCCGGTTGGCGCTGGTGACGCCTGTCGCACCTGACCGACATTACCGACAGTTTCGTGGCAACCGGTCTGATGTCACCTGAATTACCGGGGGGCCTCAGGGGCGCTGATAGACCATTGATTGAACAAATGCCTGTTGAGATGGGTTATAATCTGCCCAATAGTAGCCGCTGCGGCCAAGAGAACACTTAAATTACTGTCCGGGATCAGTTAACCACTACATTGCCCCGGTAGTTTTTCGATCCGGAAAAGGCAAGTCATGTACTTAAACCGTTTTTATTCTGTCCGGGACGGACGCCTCCTTATCAGCGCACTCCAGGCCAGCCACTTTGCAAAGGAAGTGGCCGGGGACTTCAACCCGATCCACGATCCGGATGCTCGGCGATTCTGTGTTCCCGGTGACCTGCTGTTCGCCATTGTGCTGGCGCGTTTCGGGCTGTCCGAAAACATGACGTTCAGGTTTCGCAGTCTGGTTGGCGCAGACGTACCGCTGGAGTTCCGTGAGGACAGCCATGGCACCATTGAAGTGTGTGACGGGGCGGGTAAGGTGTGCCTCGAAGTCAGTCGCAGTGGCGAGCGCAATTCCGACGAGAAGGTCATCGCAGACTTGACCCGTTGCTACGTTGCAGCCTCCGGCAAGAACTTCCCCCACACCCTCAAACCGCTGATGGAATCCAATGGCGTGATGTTCAACCCGGATCGTCCGATGGTGATGTACGAGAGCATGAGCCTGGCGCTCAGCCACCTGGACAGCCTGCAGCCGGAGCTTGAGCTGAACAAAGCGGACCTGGAAGTGGCCGGCAAGCGCGGCAACGTGACTCTCGAATACCAGTTGATGTCTGCCGGCAATGTGGTTGGCGATGTGTCCAAACGCCTGCTACTGAGCGGTCTGCGCGAATATTGCCCGGACGCCATGGCCGGCATCATCGAAGAATTTTACCGGCTCAAGGCAAGAGGTACTCGGTTGGGTATGGCCAGCCCTGATCAATCCGCCGAGGCATAGCGCTCAAACGTCTGCAGGCAAACATCGACGGTGAGCGACAAGGTCTCAAGGGCAGCCGCCCGCGCCCGACCCTCCGGGCTTGCGCGGTAGAGGTGCGGGGTCATGGCCAGCAGGTCAGCAATCGGCTCCGCGCCAGCCAGATGCAAAGAAAAGCGCACATCCTGAGTCCCGGCACGACGAAACCCTTCCGGAGCCGGGGTGACTTTCTTCGATTCTGCCCTGACTTCGGGATAGATAATTTCCCGCAATTCCCGGAGATGATCCTGCCCGGTATCAACCTGTAACAGCTTACCCCCGGGCCGGAGCACGCGCGCAAACTCGGTATAAACAGGAAAACCGAACAGGCACAGAACCCGGTCCAGCGAGGCTGGCAGCACCGGCAGGTTGGCATTGCTGCCCACCACCCAGCTTGGCCGCGCATCCTGACGGGCCGCAGCCAACACCGCCCACTTCGAAATATCAAGGCCGAGCATGGCCAGCGCCTGCGACTCCTCTGCCGCTGCGGCCAGCTGACGCAGATAATAGCCTTCGCCACAACCGGCATCCAGACAGCTCACAAGGTTACCCGCAGACACACCGTCCAGGGTTGCCCTGGCGACCGCATCGGCAATCGGCTGATAAAACCCGGCATCGAGAAAACGTCGGCGCGCTGCCACCATCGCCTTGCTGTCGCCGGGGTCCAGTGAGCGCTTGTTCTGCACCGGCAGCAAATGCACATAGCCCTGTCGGGCAACGTCATAGTTGTGGCCGTTGGCACACTGCCACGCCGCAGCTTCCCGGTGGAGAGGTGCGCCGTCCAGAGGACAGGCCAGGGCTTCAAAGGGTACGATGCTCATGAGGCTTTCCGGTTATTGGGTGAAGCAGAACGAACCAGCCTGACAATACCATGACCGGAACCGGGCATTATACTTGTCGGGCGACTCTGTTAGCCATTCTGCCTCAGATTTAGAGGTCGATATTCAGGCCTTCCTGAATCCAACGCCCAGTTGACCTGAGTACGAAAAATTGCCGGAAACAGCGCTTGCTGAAGCTGAAAAATTGAAGATAGTTACTCCTGAGGAATCTAACCTCCTTTTGCAAAAAAGAAAAGGGAAATTATGGGTGGTTAA